>DSBT01000021.1 GCA_011045915.1 Mesotoga infera | reverse complement strand
TGTTGAGACTATGGTGTGATGTTTGTTTACAATGCTCTCGGCTGCTTCTTCCTGATGCTTATGTAAGTTTTCGTATGTGAAAACTGTATTCAATACCGGATCAAGGTTGAGTGCTTCCGTGAAATCTCTTATGCTTTTGCCTTTTACGAAAGGGCGATTAAGGTAGATGTATGGTCCATTAACCAGGCGAGATCCTCTTAGAAGATCATAGGCTATTAGATCCTTGAGTTGGTTCTCCAGACCTTCATCTGCGATATTTAGTGTGCTAATTAGAAAATCTGTAAAGCTCTCGAAGGTCTCTTTGCTGAAGACAACCGGGTTAATGGACATAGGATCACCTCTTTTGAAAGAGTTTCACTTGTTCTTTTTTGCAATTTCGACTACTCAGTACCTACACTAATCAAGTGGAAGAATTCACTTCATTTATGTCGTGTTCTTTGTACATTTCCAAGTCGTTAGTTTCAGATACTGCTAGGATTCTAATCCGTCAGTTTTCGGAAGCGCGGGATCTCTCACGCTATCAAGAGTTGATAGATCCAGCTGTCCACAAAGGTATTGTTCAATGAAATCCCATCTTTCAACGTTATCGATCTGAGCCCCATAAAAGGCTTTTGCTATTCTCAACTCAAGGTCTATTCTCTTCTTTATTCGTTTGGTAAGCTCGCAAGAATAGTTGCTAGCCATTCGTAGCAAAGCCGTCTTGTCTAGGCAAGCGATCTGCATTATTGTACTGTCTCCGCCACTGAAGTGTGTCGAGACTAGATTCATTATGTCTAGAACGTTTAACAGATTCTTCTTGACTCTTGTATCTTCATCGTTGCCAGCATTGAAGTATAGTATTAGATGATTATCAAGTCCGTCGTGAAAAACGCTGGAAAAAGCTAACTCCCAGGTTCGTTTGCTTTGCATCACAACAAATTCATCCTTCCTCACAAGCCTTCGGTTGAACGCGTCACCTTGCTTCCAAAAATAGTAGCCAGGATTTGTCTGGACTCCTTTCATTAGTTGCTCTGAGAAGTAGTTCAGGATTATTGCTCGCATTTCTTCTCTTCTGGCCAAATTTGGAAAATTCTTGAGTATATTAGCTATATTAGCCTCGAAGTCTTCCAGGGAAGTCTGTCGGGGTGTCTTGTTAGCAAGTTGGTCAACGAGGAGGAGCAGATTGTCATAAGCAGTTTTTATGGCATTAAGCGGCTTCATAAGAGAAACCTCTGCTTTGATTTTTGGATGGATCTCTGCCCCGAATATTTCTTGGGGTCTATTAACAATCATCCATACTAGTTTGGAGATGTTCATTTCCCTGAAGTATTTTTCCCAGAGGTTTCTAACATCAACAATATATACAGAACCCTCTGATCTGATCTCTTGATCAGTGTACATACTTTTCCTAGTGTAAGGTTTATCATACTCTCTTATTTCAGGAAATTTCTCCATTAAATCCTTGGCAATTTCCTCTGCTGCCGTGAAATACATGTACTGATAGTTCTCCCCTTTACGATAGATTATTGGCCTGTTCTTTCTGGTTTCAAGATCTTTTTGAATGAGGTACAATGCGACACGAGCTTTGTTCCTCAGCTGATCCTCATCCCATTTATTTCCTGTGAAGAGTAGGTATTTTATGTCGTCAAGGGACACAGTTACATCAACCTTGTTCGACCTGTTATTCCGATCCACAGCTTCTCTTACTTGGTTCGCAATGTGGTTTATGATATGGTTCAGTTTCCATTGTTGCGGTATGGAGAGTGATGAGAGCAGATAACCATTCCCGGGATCAGATCCTAAGTAACGTGTAATCGCATAGGCTTGTTCGTTGTTTCTTCCTCCACGCCCTATTTCCTGTACGTAGTCCATAAGTATGTTCGGAACACAGTGATGGTACACGGTCTCAATATCATCGATGTCTATACCCATCCCGAATGCTTTGGTCGCAACTATTACTCTATAGTCGCCTTTATTAAATGAATGATAGTTGTGCTTTCTATCATCATCGTCAGTCCTGCCAGTATAGATACCCACTTTATCTCTAATACTGTCAAATGCTTCCAACCTGATTTTTATATCCTCCGCCTGATTGACAAAAGGGCAATAGACAATAGTTTTCACATTCCTCTCCACGAGTTCTTTCACTTTTTGAACAGTGTCTTCAATTTTGTCCAACCTATTCATCTTTTCACCAGCCGCTTGCAAGTGTTCTATCTTAATCTCAATATTGTGCCGCTTAACATCTGTTAGAACTACCCACGGATTTTTCATAGCCAGACTCCCTGCAATTTCAGCAACAGTATCTAATGGACCTCCGAAAATGGCTGTAGCTGTAGTTGCAAGTATGGGGAATTGTTCCTTCTTGCGAAGAACTTTCAACTGATCGCCAATATAGCCATAATCAACTCTGAAAGTGCGTCCCCAAGTATTAACTAAGTGAGCTTCATCAACAGCAAATAGACCGATTTTTCGAGAACCTATCAGATTTTCTATGCGATGCTGAATGAACGTTTCTGGTGAAAGGTAAAGGATGTCAACCTCTCCATCTTTCACTTTTTGAAGTATAGTTGTTCTTTCCTCATACGTTAGACTTGAATTCACATATTCAGCTCTGAACCCTCTGTATTTTCGCATACCGAATACCTGATCTTCCATCAGGGCCTTTAAAGGAGAAATCACGATAGTCAGGGAGTTGTCCAGGTCTTTTAGTACGGATGAGACCAGTTGATAAATTAAAGACTTTCCAGATCCTGTTGAAGCTATGAAGAACAGGTCCTTCGGTTTCTCTTCGAAGTGCTGATCTATCAAGTAACGGATGAGAACCTCTTGAGAAATTGAGGTTCTTGATCCTTCAGCAGTATACACGGGGTATTGAATAAAGATCTCATACAGAAAATTGTTTCTCAGATACTCGTGAAGATCAATACCACTAGTCTTGTCGGACTGAGAGTAATATCCTGAAAATCTAAGTATCGCAACCTTTTTGCCTGAACACTCAAGTAGATTCGCTATTTCTGCTAGCTTGAATTCATATTCACTATCATTACGAGAAGTTATTATGTAGTCAATATCGTTGCTAAACCCAGCTACAACTTTTAGCCCTTTGGATTTGAGCAGGGCTTCAAACTTGCTGTTGTTGTCAATTACCTTCACATTTTTCCCAGATACTGTTGAGATAAGTGTATCGAAGTTGAGCACATCTGTAATTTTAGGAGGGTCGTACAAACGGAAGACCTCTAGCGAGTCTGATGGATCATTATGAAAGGTTATTCTATCCTTATTACAGTCAAATATCTCTCTTTCGTCATCGTCTAGAACAGTCTCGGAGGAAGGTAAGTATATGTGATCATTTGGCTCAGCGTTACAGTATATTGCGACGATTTTCTTACCTAGTACTCTTCGCAGGATTCTTGCAAGGCTATAGATGACCGCATAGAACCAATTGGTCATAGCAACCTTCTTGCCCTGCAGAGAGTTCATCAGATTGATTAAGTTCTCTGGTCTGACACTCTCTCTGTACCATCTGAAATCAAGACAGGAGTCTTCTTCAAATAAGCAGAAGGGAGGGTTGCTTTTCTGCAATTCCTTTAGCACATCGCTGTCAAATCCTTTGAGAACGACAGTATCTACTCCGTCACTCTCCAAATTCTGCATAATTTTCAGAACCCTCAGTGCCTTTGCTTGCGTATGATTCATTTCTCATTGCCTCCCGGAGAGTTTCGGTCTGTACTCTTCAAAGTACTTCAGGGCAAGGTCTCTGGATAAGTAAGCCCCATACTCTCTTTCCTGCTCTCGTTTCTCTATTGGGAATGTCGTGAAGATATACTTCAGGTCTT
>DSBT01000020.1 GCA_011045915.1 Mesotoga infera | reverse complement strand
TGAGACTTTGCAGGACTACGAAGAGACATTCTTCGTCACAGGTGAAGAAATAGAGAATTTGGAGAGCGGAGTTACTCCGGTGTACTGGCTTAGGCCGGTTGGAGACTATGCTGAGCTCTACCCGCTTCCACCACTGAATACGTCGATAAATGTTCCAAAAGACACCAAGTCACTTGAACCAGGGTGTGATATAGTTACTGCTGAGGAAAAGATCGTGGGCAGGGTAAGAAGTTTCGTTCTGAATGATGAAGGTAAGATAACTCATCTGATAGGTGAGTGTGGTGGCTTTGGCTCAAAGTCGAAGAAACTTATACCAATAGATTGGGTTGAAGAGATCGATGAGTGCAAGGTAAGGGTATCCGCATCTTCGGTAATGGTGGAGAAATTACCGGAAATGGACTGATGAAAAAAGTGACTGTGTACTATTTTGTTTCTGCTGCAATCCTATTCATACTGAATTTTGCTAAGGGCTCTTACTCTCAGCCCGTGTTCTTTTTTATGCCTTTGGTGATCTTCGCTGACTACTTGATTATCATGGGAGTTCCAGGGAAGAGTCGCTCCAAAGAGATTTCGAGATTCCTGGAGAATGTTCAAAGCATACTTACTCTCAGAAGTACTTTCGAAGAAAGCACAAAAGGAAAGATAATCGATTCTGAGAATCTGAAGAACCTCAAAGAAGTGGTGTCTTCTCTCGAAGAGAAACTGAGGAAGCCCTCCGAGTTGCAGAGAAGACTTTATCTATTCTCGGCTTACGCTGCGCCGCTATTTCCTCTCGCAGTCATGCTTTCATCCGTACTTATTCAGAGGAGAACGGAGATTGTTGCCGGGTTATTCTCTTACGCTGCATCTGTAATAATTGTCGTCTTGTCGAGAAGGGCCTTTTCAACTCTTGAGAAGACGATTGAGAAGCTCAATGGCGAGATAAAGAAAGCTGTGGACGACATTACTTTGTAGTACTGTTTCGCCCACAGGAAGGAGATTCGAAATGACATTTGTTGAAGTCAGAGACCTGAGCAAAACTTACAGGTCAGGAGAAATATCGGTTGAAGCACTGAAGGGGGTCTCTTTCGATATCTATGAGGGCGAAATACTGTCGATTTTGGGGCCTTCCGGTTGTGGAAAGAGCACGCTCTTGAATTGCCTTTCAGGAATAGATACACCCACAGAAGGGAAAGTCATCATTAAGGGTGTAGATCTCCATTCATTGAAGGATGATGAAAAGACACGCTTCAGGGCAATGCATATGGGATTTGTTTTCCAATTCTACAACTTGATACCCGTCTTGAAGGCAGTTGAGAACGTTGAACTTGCCATGCTCACTATGGGAAGCAATGAGAAGAAGGCGAGAGAGGCCGCAATGGACATCCTTGCAAAAGTCAATCTAAGGGAGCGCGAACACTATCTTCCCTCAAGACTTAGTGGCGGCGAAAGACAGAGAGTCTCTATCGCAAGAGCGCTTGTTCATAAGCCGGCAATAGTATGGGCAGACGAACCTACCGGAGCGCTTGATACAAAGACCAGCAGTGATCTGATGAACTTGATAACAGAGCTTAATTCCACCTTTAACCAGACATTTGTAATCGTTACTCATGATGAAAGAGTTTCCAATTACTCAAACAGAGTTCTTCATATGGACAGTGGCCGCATTCTCAAGATTGAAGAAAACAAAGAATTGAAGGTGCAGTAGTGTTAATACAGATCGTGAGCCTTCTTGCAGGTATCGCTGTTATTGCGACGGTAGTTTCAATGATAGCGAATCCGATAATCTTCAAGATCGGTTACAGGAATATCTACAGAAGAAAGTCCGACACTCTTCTGGTGATCATGGGATCTCTTA
>DSBT01000019.1 GCA_011045915.1 Mesotoga infera | reverse complement strand
CGCTATCTCCTCAAGTTCGTCACCATCATTTACATAGAGCTTCACAAAACCAAATCCATTTGCTCTGTCGGCAAGATTCTCTTCAATGTAGTCGATGATTTCGGGGTAAAGATACTTGTAATCGGGGTGTATCTCAATCCATGCTTCGCCAGGCTCCTCGTTTTCTGAGTGAGCCACGCCGAGAATTCCACCTTCTGCGGTTTCCCATATTCCGATTGAATCTTGCCAAAGCGGCAGATCGTCTCTATGGTCCATGTGAGGCCTTGTAGGGACACTGAAATAATTCGTCGAATAATATCTGTGAAGGGGAAGGACGTGAAATCTGCAAAAATTCCATCTGTCAATTAGCCAATTGAATGGACCCCCGTGAAGAGGAAACGTTTCAATGATTAGCTCCCTAATTCTCATATAGTCTCTCTCCGGCACGTACCTTCTGAGAGTCACAATCTTGCTCAACATGATCCCTCCCTGAACAATGTGTAGGAGTTTGATCATCAAATTACTAAGAATTATACCATCGTCAACTGTTCACCAAAGTTTTCGCCGCTCACTGAATAACGGTTAACTAAAAAGAAAGTGCCGGGATCAACCCGGACACCTTTCGTTGGACTAGTTTGACTGGTCTGCTTAATGAGCTCAGTACTGAATTGCCCTTGGAAGCTTTTTTGCCTGTTCTATCCAGCTGAGTATCTGCTTCTTGGTCGGAAGCTTTCGAACGAGTTTCTTTTCACCATTCACCTCTACGATTTTCTGGTAAAGGTTGTCGCCGTTTCTCTTTGAAAGCTCTGGAACTGTATCAACTCCTGCAGCCTCCAGAAGTTCGGAGTATTCCCCCCCGATTCCTTTGATTCTCATCAGGTCGGCATGATTAACCCAGGTGAGAATACTGTCTTCAGCAATCTCTGACTTCTTTGCGAGTTCAGTTCTTGCCTTTTTGGTGGCGCAGGTCTTCAGCAGACCCTCAATAGAGCTAATCCCTGCATCCTTGAGTTTCTTTTCGAATACAGGTCCAATTCCTTCAACGATGGTAAGCTTTGACATCCGAATTCCTCCCTTCTATTTGTGGTATTCTAAAATCCTGTATTGCGGATACTGACCGATCTTCAGTAGAAATCGCCGATTTACTTCTTAGAGAACTTTCCAAAAAAACTACCGGCATCATCGAGAAGACTACCGTCTTTATCCTTGTCCAGCATATCAGCAGCCTTTCCCATCATGCCGCTACTACTGCTACTGGATACAATGTTGCTCAGGAAACCTGCGATTCCCGATGAATCAACGTTGTTTTCCTTCTTCTCATTTCCAAGTGCAGCCAGAAGAAGAGGAGCAATCTTTGAAAGAATACCGGAAACCTGGTCTTTCTTTAGCCCCGCTTGAGCTGCAAGGTTCTTCTCGACTCTCTCCTCGTTTTCCGAAAAAATGTGGCTAAGAATCTTCTGCCCTCCGCTTCTGTCAGCATTTGAAATGAAGGATTTAACGTCATCAACAGTTTCATCTTTATGTTGGTCGAGCGCTCTGTTAAGCGATTCGGCGCCTTCTTCAGTT
>DSBT01000018.1 GCA_011045915.1 Mesotoga infera | reverse complement strand
TTTTCCCGTAACGTTCACTACCATGGCTCTTTACCACAGCAGCTTACGGTGGTTTGAAGCCTCCACCTGCATGACGGCTTCGAGGGGCCCTCCCTCATCTTCGATTAAGCATGGCTAGAAGTTTCCTTCTTCGCCTTCTTGGCACACTCTGGTTATTATCTCTGCAAGAAGGATTCCTAATAGCCTAGATCCAGTCAAAATTAGCTTCGTATTTATGCATCAAAGTTGTATTATTTTATCAGGAGCAGCTGCTCCAATTCCACGGGGAGGTGTTTTAATGAATAGGCGTTTTCTTTTTGTTCTACTCATGGCTTTTCTTCTAGGCTCTGCAATGCTAATTGCAAACACCATCGAACTGGAGTTTTGGACTCATGAAGATCCGAACAGAACACCGCTTGAAGAACGCTTCATTGAGGAATTCCAAGAAATGTATCCCAATGTCGTAATAAAGAGGGTAACACAGTCTTCAACGAAGATTCAAGAGCTTATACTTACAGCTTTTGCCGCTAATCAAGGTCCGGATATCTTCAATATGTCAATTGAAGATGAATTTGCCTACATCGTAAATGGCAGAGTCGCCCCTGTTAGTTACGAGGCAGCAGGATTCGCTGGCAAGGAAGATCTACTCGCGTCCTATTTGCCCGGGACACTGGATCCTGTGATTTATGAAGGTGAGGTTTATGGTCTCCCACTTGAAATAACAAACTGGTGTCTATTCTTGAACAAAAAAGTTTTCAGAGATGCCGGTCTAGACCCGGAAGTCGACTATCCTAAGACGTGGGAAGAAATGATGGAAGTTTCCGAGAAACTTACGATAAGAGAGGGCGAGATCATCACACGGAGAGGCTTCGACTTCAGATATCCATACTATCTAGTTGCGTTCATGCCGCTAGTTGAACAGATGGGGGGAAAACTTGTCAGCGACGACGGTAAGACTGCGATAATCAATGATGAAGCCTGGCTTAATTTCCTTGATTACATGGCTGCTTGGGGACCAAATGGGCAGAATCTTGGTTCTCCAACTTACCAAAACGCTCGGAAGTTATTCAATTTGGACAACAACGACATCGGCATGTGCACAACCGGGCTGTATCAGATAGCAAGAATAAAGGCAGATAATCCGGAATTCTATAATAGCGGCGAGTTTATGGTCGTTCCTTTTCCACAGTTCGAAAATGCTGTGAATTACGTCCCGGCTCACTATTATGGTCACTATTACATGGTCAATTCACAGAAGCCTAAGGAGAATCAGGAAATGGCCTGGAAATTCATTTCATATATGCTTAGTCATGCAGAGGAATATCTTGAAGAGGTTGCAATCATAATACCGACAAACGACCTTCTTGATTCAGAGACATTCAAGAACTACCCTTATTCTGATGTCTTCATCTCTGATCTTGAAAAGTCTTCAGTCGTCTATTTTTCCGAAAGCTCTGCAAAGATTCAGTCGCTCATAAAGGAGGCTGTAGAATCTGTAATGCTAACTGGTACAAGCTCCCAAGATGCTCTAAATGCATTGCGCAGAAAGGTGCAGGAAGTATTGGACGATCAGTACTAGTTATAATTTGTCCGCCATCCGGCGGGCAAATTCCTTCAGAAAGGGGTGAGCCTTACCTTTGAATCGCATCTTCAACAAGGGTATAGAACACAAGAAGGCAAGGTGGGGCTGGTTTTTTGTTCTACCTTCCCTGGCTTTTTTTGCAGTCTTTTCTTTTTACCCAATAATCAACGCTTTTTATACAAGTCTCTTCAGAAAGAGACTGCTTGATCTTCGTCCACCCACATTCATCGGATTTTCAAACTATGAGTATCTCCTGAAATCTCCGGATTTCTGGAATTCTGTTAAGGCAACTTTTATATTCACATTGGGAACATTCATCCCGATAGTGATCTTCAGCCTTCTGCTTGCTGTATTCATAATGTCGAGACGGAGATTTCACAAATTCTTCCAGATGGCTTATTACTCTCCCGCAGTACTTTCTTCTGTAGTGGCAGCAGCTATCTGGCTACTCATATTCGACCCCAGGGGACTGGCCAACACCACTATGAACACGTTGCTTGGAACTGTAGGTAAAGACTACAAATGGCTCGCCACAGCAGGAATGGTTAGGCTGTCTACAATACTGGTATACTTCTGGAAGTACATAGGTTACTTCACGATCATATTCATTACAGGACTGGCCAGTATTCCTCAAAGCCTGCACGAAGCCGCGAGAATTGACGGAGCCGACGGGTGGAAAGATTTCTGGCACATAACTCTCCCTTTGCTGAAACCGACTACTGTTCTAGTCTCCATCATGTCAATGCTCCAGTGTCTGAAGACATTTAGCACCCAGTATCTATTTACGCAGTCCGGAGCGCCGACCGAACCGATTAATGTAATAACACTTAACATCTACAATACTGCTATTAGGGACCACAATATCGGTCGTGCAAGCGCGATGAGTATACTGCTATTCGGGCTAATGTTATTCTTCACCTGGCTCCAGTTCAGAGTAAGCAGATCAGGTGGAGAAGTCGACTATTAGGGAGGTTATCATGAAGACAAACAAGAAGCAATCAATCGTATTCGACGTCTTGATTTGGGCCTTCCTTATTCTGACTGCTATTGTGATTCTGGCTCCCATATTGTTCATGCTCACCGCTTCTTTGATGCCTTCAAAGGAAATCTTGAAGATGCCTTATCCATGGATCCCAAAGGATCTATACACGGAAAATTACTGGCAGGCAATCAGAGGAAACGATGGGAGTTTCATTTTTCCCAGGAACATTCTTAACTCTTTCATCGTAGCCGGGGTAGTATCGATTTCTACCGTTTTTCTATCTGCCCTCACAGGATACGGATTGGCAAAGTTTCCTTTCAGGGGTCGAAATCTTGTCTTTCTGCTGATAATGGCCACAATGATGATTCCCTTTGAAGCCATTATGATTCCCCTCTATTTGGTAGCCACATCACTGAAGATTCAAAATTCCTATATAGGCCTGATACTTCCATTTCTAATAAACGCGTTTGGCATTTTTTTGATGAGACAATACCTTATCACGTTTCCAGACGAGATAATTGATGCCGCAAGGATCGATGGTTCTGGTGAATTCAGCATCTTCTTGAGAATAATACTTCCCAACAGCGCCCCTGCTGTCGCAACTCTGGCAATTCTTACATTCAGAACCCAGTGGGACAATCTTCTATGGCCGCTATTGATTTCACAAAGCGAAGAGATGAAGACCATCCCCCTTTACATCGTCAAATTCGCAATGGAAAAGCACACAAATGAAGGTGCAATGATGGCGGCTGCCGCTATTGCAAGCATCCCCATTCTCATTCTCTTTCTCGCACTTTCGAAGTACTTTGTTAGTGGTGCATCTCTCCATTCTTCGAGAAAAGGCTAGTTAAAGAGATATCTCGGCTCTACTATACCGAAAAAGGTGCCTCTCAGGGAAAACAGTTCTTGAAAATTATCTCTGCTGAAAACAGAGATTGAATCATCAAAACGGCACAGAATCATCTTCCTGTTGTGCTGCCAGTCGTTGACGGGGACAAGCTCTCTAGGAGTACTGTCTGTGCTATAGCTTTCCTTCAGAATACAATCTGCCTCACAGAAAATCTTTATCTTTCTCTCCCTGGAATCTGCTACGAAAACCTCCCCATCAAGAACCGCTACATCCATTGCGTAGCTGACCGGAATTTCAGATTTCTGCCTGAGTGTGAATCCATCTTTCTCGAAGACCAGAACTCCCCGGTCTCCCGCAGCAACGTAGAATGAGTATTGCGATGCTGAAATGGCGTTTACCGTTATTCCTGTTTCAATATCATTTATATAACGCGGCAGAATATGGTCGACAAGTTCGAATCCATTCTCTCCTCTCCTCACTATAAACAGCCCATCAAGCTCGCTTCCAGCAAACACGTAATCGTCAATATACGAGACAGTGCTTATCCATCCTTTCATAGGTATCGTTTGGACGTGTTTGTAGAAGTTCAGTCCGAAGAACTTGAAAATCTCAAGCCCGTGAGTTCCATCAGCAACGAAGACCTCAAGTCTTTCGATATTGACATCGATCGCTTCACAATGAAAAGTGTCCACTATGCGGTAATTCTCAGGCTGAAGAGCGGAGAGAATCGCGAACCCTTTATCCCCGAGTACATTGAAGACAATGCCCCCAGCTGCGACTCCTCCACTTGACAATGAAGTCACGGGAATGATTCTGACTCTCCACTCCTGGTCTTCGACGGAAACTTCCAGCAATCCATTAAACCCATAACCAAAGTGGAAGGCACTAGCACATAGGAAGGCGGCGGCAAAGAGAACGATAATCAACGGAATTGCTTTTCTCATAGTACCACCTCCAGGCATATTCTAATACAAATGAGTCCAATAACCCGCCTATTCTAAGAACACGTACTTGATCGAACAGATCCCTGATTCTGTTGCTGTGCTCTTAAAATGCTGGAAAACTGGTTATATAATTGAGTTGAGGTGATCCTATGAGCAAGAAGGACTTTTTGCGTAAGCTTCTATCCGAGGGGCGCAGCGCCGATGATATTGCCGATCTGTTTGGAATCACTGCGGAAAGAATGGAGAAGTATCTTGAAGACCCTTCACAGTCTAGACTGGCAGTGGCAGAGATTAAGACGGAGCTCAGAAGGCTTGAAAGCTTACCTTTGGACACAAAAGAAGACATTCTGCTTTTCTCATTCAAAGTGATACTTGAGTCGATCAACTTTTTATTTTCAGACATTGAAAGGACAGCATACGATAAGCCAGAAAAGCTGCCCATAATCGTAAGAAAGCTAATTGACGGCGCTTACCTTCTGTTGGCAATTTCCAGACTGGAGAAAGTTGGGGAGAGTCTTCCATCTCTTGTAAAGGATCAAAGATTTTTGAGAGCATGTCAAAACAAAGCTCTCATTGCGGAAAGATTGATGGATCTTGCGGAACTGATCGACCGGGAAATCGAACGCTAGAAGATCGATTCTGAGGCTGATAACCGGCCTTCTCAAGTGTAGTATAATCAACTTGGACGTCACCTTAAGTGAGGGATATACTTTGTCTAGTTCTCGTTATCGGGAATTCTTTACATTTTTGTCTGAAGAAGACGTTATTGAGAAAGCCAATGAGAGTCTTGAGGGTAGGAACTGGAAGCCGCTTATCGAGAATTCAAATGCTGCTCTAGTATCTCTCAAAACTCCGCTTGTGGCAAATATTTTCAAAAAACTATTTGACACTAGATATTCTTTCATATTTAGGAATGCTGAAGGCGAACTACTTTCTGAAACATCGGACAAAACCTCCGACCTGCTTGAAATATTCTTGAAAGCAGCCACTGAAAACCCACGCTTGGAAGAGAGTTTTCTGCCTTTTCTAGATTACTTCAAAGAGGCGCCTCAGATTCTTGAGAGAATAGTAGTTCATTACGCAAATCAAATAGTCGATGAATCTGAATCTCTGATAACAGGTCTGAGGGAGCTCAAGATTCTTTACGAGAGAGTGCGGAGGACGGCCGATCAATTAGGAGCGAACCTTCCCCTGAATGAAATTGTGTCAAGACTTTTCTATCTTGACTCCTCATTGCTTCCGATGATTGAGTCTGATCTGATTGATTTTCTCTCACAGTTTCCGCCTGAGGAAGAAGGAGTATGCAGGTTTTTGGAGAATCAGATCAAGCTGGCAGTAGGTGAATATGATGAAAGTAGCATAGAAGTTCAGCTGTCCCGACTTGAAACAATTGTTAGGGAAATAAAGAAATACTCTTCAACTTTCATGAACTGGCTAAAAGTCCCTGACAATCTCTTTGTATCTTTCCTTGAAAAGGGATTGAGAAGGCATGGGACTCTCGCTTCATGGCTAGAAGGAATAAAAGAGGCAAGAACGGAGTACGGGCTTTGTCAAAGTTACTGGGAAGAGGCCCGAAAGTGGTATTTCGAAAGGATAAGCGGTCAAATCCTCCCATCTTTTCAGAAGGCTATTGCCGGTTGGGCTTGCTGGACGATTGTCGAAGAGCGACAGATCAAAGACCCTTTGGCTCACGCAGGCGAGACAATGAGGTATTCGGCAAGAAGGAGTGAGTTTCGCATAGTGAAGGGGGAAGAAAGCAACGGAGTCTTTGTTCTTTGCATGGTTGATGATCTTACAATAACATCATCGGGCCTAAAGAAAGCAGGAAGAAGCTTCCCTTTCAACTCGATTAGGACGAAGTTGGAAGAGCTAAAACTTTCAAGAGAAGCATTTCTGGACAGTAAAGATGCGCTCTTCGTTGGATACACCTGGAAGTATATCCTCCCCGGAGGCGGTCCTGACAAAGAGGCGAAGAACAACGAAAGAATAGAGTGTTTCAATTACTATGTAGTGACCGTCTCTGCGACGGGTTACGGAGTCCCTTTAATGAAGCTTTTCTTTGCAAAAGAAGAGAGTGCTAGGACTTTCATAGAGTTCTTGAAGCAAACTCGAATCATGTCTTCGTGGAAAGAGTATCCCCAAAATGGCCTTCCCGCACCGTTGAAAGCGAAGACCAGGAATAAGTCAGAGTTTCGTGAAGAGGGTTCAGAATACAATAATGACAACAAAGAAACAGTAGAAGATCTGATAGTACAAAGGCTGGTAGAAGAGGACGAAGATGGCGAAATTCTTGAGTCACCCGAATATAAGGAAGAAGACCCAATAACAGCAGATTTGCTGGAGAAAATAAACTCTCTTCATTATGAACTCGAATGGTCTGCCAAGAGAATAAATGAACTGGAGTGGACGTATCTTTTTCCCGAATTAGAAACAGCCGAGACTAGCCACGTTTATTCGGAGCCTGTTCATGAAGAGAGAAATGGCTTTAGAGAGCTTGAAGAGAAAATCGAAGCACTCTCGGGAAAGACACGAAAGACTGTCTGCAAGATTCTTTCTTGTGAGCCGGAAAAGGAATACACTCTTCAAGAACTCGGATTGACTTTCTGGAGTGTCTTTGTAGTCGCGCCGAAAATTACTACCGGCGGAAAAGCGCTTATTGAAGTGATTGGCGGTGATATCCCGAAGCTGGTCTGGGGATGTAACTTTGACGAAGAAACAAGGGACCTGATCAGGGCGAGATTTGCTTCAGATGAATAATGCAAAGTGAAAGGAGATTTCTGTGGATTACCACCCCATGTTTGAGGCAATAAGAGCCGGGACCGCCGTTCCGGTTGATTATGTGAAGGAGATTTTGACTGGCCGAGAAAAATTTACAGTGGAAATTGAAAATGACATTGACTATGTACTCTCAGGAAAGAGCAAAGTTAGGGTCTTTCTGGGAGAATACGGTCTGGGTAAGACAACTCTGGCAAGATACGCCGAATATATCTCCAGGGAAAAGGGATTGATGATTTCTTGCCTTTCAGAAAAGGACTACGACACCCTTCACAAACAGGATGAGTTTTTCAGGTCGATAATGAAGAACATGACAATGGTGGGCATCAACGGCAACCCTTTGAAGATGTTTCTCAGAGCATGGGCAGAAAAGACTCTTACTGAATTGGAAGAACTGAAGATACCCGCTGATGATGTGCATTCAGTAAGAGAATATCTATCAACCAGAGACAATTACGATCCCAACGGAATGTTCTCTCACTTTTGTGCAGCCTATGTTGCCAGCGCAGGTAAGGGGTCTCCTGGTGAAGAATTTTATGCATATCTCGTTGGAGATAGTGTGGACAAAAGAACTATGAAGAAACACGGGATATACCATTTCTTGCAAGATGACGGCTGGAACTTCTTGAAGTCATTTACTTCTTTGATGGATACTTTGCAGGTACCCGGCCTAATAATAATAATGGATGAACTTGAATCAACTATGAATAGAAGGAGAGATGTCAGGGATAGGACTTTCAATCAGCTTCGCGAGATAATTGACAAGATGTCTTCAGGATTTCTACAGAGTACTTACTTTTTGTGGCTTGGGACGGACATATGGTTTGAGAATAAGCACAGAGGAATAGCATCATACCACGCTTTGTACGACAGGATGAAAAACATCTCCGGTGATAGCAGTGGAAAAACCATGATTCTCAATCTTGAACCTCTGGGAAGAGATGATCTTAGACAGCTAATTAAGCAAATCAAGACACTTTACTCGAACTGCTATTCATTCACAGCAGACTCGGCTTTTGAAGAAAAAACCATCGATACCCTCGTGAAGCAATACACTGGAATCGATGGAAAATTAAGGCCTTCCATCAGAGAAGTAGCAAAGCTGACTGTTGAACTACTTGACTCTCTGAGACTGGGTAATAAGTCAGATGAAATTGGAGACCCTAATTCGGTGAAAGCTGCTGATCAGTTGTGGTAATCGATCCAAGGCTCAATCAGAAATTGATAGACCTGTTCTCATACAGATATCGTTGGCAGAGTTTTAGAGAGATTCAGAACAAGACCATTCCTTCAGTTCTTGACGGGAAAAACCTGCTGTTGATAGCGGGGACTGCTTCTGGCAAGACAGAAGCAGTGATGATTCCCGTCATCAACAGACTGCTGGAGCTTCCCGCCGGACTGAAATGCATCTACTTTGCCCCACTCAAATCGTTAATAAACGATGTTTCATCTCGCCTTGATCTCATGCTGAGACCATTTGGGTTAGTAGCAGCAAAGTGGCACGGAGATTTGACAAGATCAGAGAAGTTGCCTATTGCAAGAGAAGCCTCGGTACTCGTCACTACACCGGAATCAGTTGAAGGGATCTTTCTAAGCGAGAATAGTGATCTACTTTCCGGTCTTGAATTCATAGTTCTGGATGAGGTCCACGCCTACATTGAATCTCCGAGAGGTGCTCAACTCGCTTCACTAATGGAGAGGATAAAGATTCTATCTGGTGTAGATCAACAGAGAATGGCTATGTCTGCCACGGTAGGAAATCCTGAGTTGCTTTTGGAGTGGCTGAAGGGAAGTTCAAAAAGAGATTCAGTGATCGTTACCGATGGAAACAGAAGCAAGAAAACGATTGAAGTTCTCACCGAAGGTGAAATAGCTCCTTCCGAATATCTTTCGAAGCTTCTTGAAGAAACCGACGATAAAACTCTTGTCTTCTCATACTCAAGAGCGCGCGCTGAGGAATTTGCCGCCAGAGCTAAATCTCTCGGAATAGAAGTCCCCGTTCACCATAGTTCAGTATCAAAAACACTAAGAGTGGAGATCGAAGAGGAATTCAAGAAAGATAGCAAACTAAGGGCAATAGTTGCTACGTCGACTTTGGAGATGGGTATAGATATCGGTGACATTGATCGAGTGATCTTCCTTGAGATTCCGCCGTCTACTGCCTCTTTTCTTCAAAGGGCCGGACGAGCAGGAAGAAAGGGCAACAAGTCTTCAATTTCCGTCTTCATAGAGGATCCACAAAGCCTGTACAACCTTCTAGGAATTTTGGGAATGTTAAGTGAAGGATCTGTCGAACCGCTTCTACCCAGCGACTATCATCTTCCATTGTTGGGTCATCAGTTGATTGGGCTTGCCAGAACCAGGGGCATTCTCTCCAGAGAGGACCTGGCGCTTCTCAAAGAAGCCTTCCCTTTCCGAAAGGTCGAGACAGAGGAATTCGGAATTCTGGTGAATCACCTTGTGAAAGAGGGCTTTCTTGCAAGGAGGGGCCTTTCATTAATCTCAGGGGCCGCCACTGCGGAGATTGTGGGAAGCGGAAAGGAAAAGATGGATTTCGTTGTTCTGTTCCCAGGCGGAATTGAATATTCGGTTCAGCTCAACGGGCATGAAATAGGAAAGATTCATCCTGCAGTTCTAAATAGCGCTTCAGACGATGAGGTCAGCTTTCTTCTGGGTGGACGATCTTATTTGGTCAAGGAAGTCAATGCAGGCAGGAAAACCGTAAACGTGATTCCCGGAAGCAGCGGAAAGACTCCTTCATGGTTTGGAGGCAGCTCGTTGATGACCAAAAAGTTCGCGCGATCCATAAGATCCTCGTTGAACGATCTGAAGATTCCCGATGGAGTTTTCCTATCATCGGACGCTTCACAAATGGTACTCGACTTTCTCGATAATCACCAAGCTCCTTCCACTTTGATAACACTTTCAAAACTTAAGAAGAGCATATCAATAGAAACCTTTGCAGGCGATATGTCAAACATCTTTCTTTCTCTGTGCATAAAGGCTGTTTCCGGTCTAAAAGCTGTGAGCGCTAACTGGCACAGTGTAGTTGTGAGGAGCGGGACAGACATTGATGAAATTCATGAGATGTTGCGCTTGATTTCGAATATGGAAGGTCGAGAAATATCGGGGCTTCTGTCAACCTATCTTTTAGGAACGCCGGGAGAGCTGAGAAAACAATATGATCTCTTTGGCGAGAAACTCGACAAATTCGTTCCGGAGGAACTGCTGGTGAAATACGTGATTCACAGGCTGTACGACTCCTCGTTACTTGAAGAACTATCGGAGGCTGTCATAGTCTATCCTTCTGATTCTTGAATGTGCACTTCCAGGTCTATCCTTATGACTTCAGCGCGACCTCAAATCGAGAAAAAGGGGCCGTTCGGCCCCTTGCTTGAAGCTGAATCAATCTTCTTCGAAATCCTCTTCAATCTCAACAACGGAATCGTTTAATCTCTCAAGATCACCCTTTAGCTCGAGAATCGACGCTTGCAGCTCTGGCAATCGAGCAATGATCTCGTCAAGGCCGTCAACCCACTCCTCAATGCTCGACCTTAACTCAGTCACTTCATCCTGCTCCATATCTGGCAACGCCTCTGTAAGCTCCTGAACATCTGCAATTTCGAGTTCATCGAAAAGCTCCTCCACGAGATCCATGATCTTGTCTATGTTCTGCACCTTTGCCACTCCTTTCGGGTTTGACTTCCATACTGAGAGATGTTATCACAAGTTCGGGCAGTTTTGTACAGGAAGAGAGTCCTTATCGAAAAACTGTCATCACGTCAGCTGCAGAGACAACCAAGCGTCTGTTAAACCCAAAAAGAAGTATGAACACTCTTGTTTTTATAGAACAGAGATTGCCAGGGGTCCGAGAAGAAGATAAAAAATGAAGCGGCCGCAAGGGCCGCTTCTTAATCGAAAGTCACTTATCTTTCTGGGAAACCGTAACCGATTGCCTCGTTCCACCAGTCGGGATATGGCGAGGACCTGAAATTCACATATCCAAGAGCGTAGTTTCCAAGAAGCCTGTCTCCAAGCAGTTTCCATTCTTCGTGCCATGCAACCGCGTTCATAAAGGCATAATTGGAAATCAAATCTATGGCGCCTTCTGGATCTGTCTCATACATATCAGTAGCAATCTTTTGAACTTCCGGTGTAACCTTGTAGAGAACTTCCAGTTTGGGATCCCTGTAATTCCTGATATCCTCAATTGCTAGGTTGTAATGAAGTTCGGCCATCTGCTGAACGTAAGAGTTGACCCACCAACCGGAGTCTCTTCTGAACTCCTCGTATCTACTACCGGTCTCGTAGAACTTGGGAAGCTCTCTCATAATAGGCCACAGTGGAACTATGTAAGTTGT
Organism: Mesotoga infera; assembly: GCA_011045915.1. Lineage (NCBI taxonomy): Bacteria > Thermotogati > Thermotogota > Thermotogae > Kosmotogales > Kosmotogaceae > Mesotoga > Mesotoga infera. The sequence goes on along the minus strand of DSBT01000018.1, from coordinate 22,541 downwards.
ATCAGGCGCACCGTAGCCATACCATGCAATTCCCTTGAATGGTTCTGCATAGGCGGAGTTTGTCTCACCTATGTGGACATAGCAGGTTCTGTGCATGTTTATGCTTCGTTCCCAGGTTCCAGTTCTGCTTGTGTTAGCATATCTGAGAGGATCTCCCCAAGGACCCGCAGCCAGTCCGACTGTCAGATCGTAATCCGTTCCCTGATAGTAGTCGCCCTTGATGACAAAGATGTCATGTACGGTGAGAAGTTCATCGGGCTTAACGGAAAGCGGGAATCTCAAGTCGTGTGGGCTGAGTCCCAGAGAAGGAGCTACTATGTCGAATGCTCTCCACTCTCTTCTGGTCGCATAAAGGTTGTCGTTCGGAGCGTAAATCTCGGCAACATTGAATGGTTTGCCTGAGTCAGGATCATACCAGCCCTGTTCCACGGCAAACGATACTATGTTCGGAGAAGCCATTACGTTATCAGTGTCTTCGAAATCGACTTCCATAATTCTTGCTCTGTTCGCAGCAACAGTGAAGTGATCGCTGGGAATTCTTACGCCAACCCAGATATCTCTTCCGTAGAACTCAACAATCCAGCACTCTTCGCCGTCGGCAACAGTCATTGTCTCTCCGCCTCCACCAACAGTGCTCCATCCGTACTGCTCGACAAGGTCTCCCATAACTCTGACGGCCTCTCTTGCAGTTGCCGCTCTCTCAAGAGCTATATCCTGGGCGGTCCAGCAGTCGATGATTCCTTTGCTGTCCGTCCAGAGAACCTGTCTTACTTCCTTGCCGTAATCTGTGCTAGTGTCGATACCAAATGTCGACTCACTAACTGCAACTCCCATTTCGTTCATGAAGGAGTATCTTGAGTGGAAGTACTGGTACGTGTGGGGGACCTGAGGAATCTGGCCTATAAGAGTACCCCTTGTACCGATATTGACTTCCGGGTAATTGCCATAATCGATATAGTTGTGAGAATCAAGAACGATATCTCTCATGGAGCCTTCCGGCCAATCCATCGCGGGGATAATCCACAGACGAAAATCGGCACTGGTTGAGTCATCGTTGTGTGTAATGATAGTTGAACCATTGATCATTGCATCCTTGCCAACGCCAAGGATTGTACACGCCACAGCGGCGCTTCCCAAGGTAATAAGTGTCACAATCAGGACTATTAATGCTTTCTTCATAAAAGTACATCACCCCAACTAGATAAATTTGTTGTTGCTCAAAGAACTTTGCAGCTTCAGTAATCTAATTCTGATCTCACCTCCCAGATGAAATGCAAATTAGTCGAAAAGATCCTTAAGAATCCTGGTTATTCAAGGAGTCCAGGACTTCTCCCCACTCTTTAGGCAAACCTGTACCGAAATTGATTCTGTCAGCGCAGTAATTGCCCACCAAATAATCTCCGAACTTCAGCCAGTCAGCCTGCCACGCAACTGCAGTGTTGTAAGCATAATCACTTATGATTGCAAGCGCGGCATCCTTATCGGTCTCGTATAATTCTGCGGCGAATTCTTGAATCTTCGGCACCGTCTGATACACGGCCTGCATCTTCGGATCCCTGAAGCTTCCTAGATCGACGATAGCATCTTTGAATCTTAGCCTGGTCATTTCCTGAACATATGTACTTGTCCACCAGCCAGAATCTCTTCTAAAGTCTTCATACCTAGAGCCAACCTCATAGAACTCTGGAAGCTCTGCCATTGCCGGCCAAAGAGGAGTATGGTACTGTGTCCCGCCTCCACCGTAGCCGAACCATACTACGGATCCGATTTCAGGTGGCAGCCAGTTCTTGATTTGACTAATCTGGACGTAACAACTCAAGTAAATACCTATAGGTCTCTGTCTTCCTCCAACTCTGTAACTTGCAGATGGATCGCCAAATGGCCCTGCGCCAATTCCTTTGGTCAGATCGAATTCAGTTCCTTCGTACCAATCTCCAGAAATTGTGAAAATGTCCCAAACGGAAAGTTTCTTATCGGGTTTTATCCAGAGAGGATAGTGGACATCAAGATACTCGTACCCCATGGATGGAGCCATCAAGCTGAATGCTCTCCATTCGCGAATATTTCCGCTGCTCCTTGGGGCGTACACATCTGCAGGTCTGAAGGGTTCTCCGGAATTTGGATCGTACCATCCCTGTTCAATTGCATAAGTAATAAGATTCGGAGAGTACATCACATTTTCAGTGTCTTCAAAATCAACGTCTCGAATTCTCATCGTGTTTGCGCCGACGAAGACACAGTCGTCCGGCATCCTTAAGGCAACCCAGAGATCGCGTCCATAGAACTCGGCTATCCAGACTTCGTTTCCGTCAGTCACGTTGATGATTTCGCCAGAACCGTACCAGCCGTACTGCTCAACAAGATCCCCCATGATCCTGACCGCTTCTCTTGCCGTAGAGGCTCTCTCTAGAGCAATATCCTGAGCCGTCCAGCAGTCGATCCAGCCTCTGGCCTCTCTCAGTTCCCTTCTGCCTCCTGCAGTGGACTCACCCATTGCAACTCCCATCTCGTTGATAAAAGAGTACCTGGAGTGGAAATACTGATACGTATGCTCCACCTGAGGTATCTGTCCAACGACTACTCCCCTGTCACCGACATCGACTAAGGGATAGTCACCGTAATCGATGTAGTTATGGGAGTCGATCACGATATCTCTCATCGAACCTTCCGGCCAGTCCATAGCCGGAATTATCCAGAGCCTGAAGTCGGCTGAACTGGAATCGTCGTTGTGGGTAACAATTGTCGAACCATCCACTGATGCATCCTTACCAACAGCAAGTATGGTACAGGTAAGGGCGGTACTACTCAAGAAAACCAGTAAGATCGCAAGTACTAGGAACGCTTTCAGCTTCAATTTCATGCTTAACCCCCTAAGAAAGGATTGTGGTGCCTTCCTGTATCAATTGATCTTCAGAATATCAGTTCTGGAAGACTCTGGATGGATCTGCTTTGCTTGGATCGTGAAGATATTTCCCGGTTCCGTTTTCCATGATTTCGGCGTATCCAGGGAACGAAACACTCATTGCCTTCTCCGGGAAGAACTGATTTAGCCAGTTGATGGCCTCTAGAGTTCCAGACAGATGCCTCCCAACTCTGTAGTCGAGAGGAGCTCCGATAATTGTGTTTCCCAGTGCATCCTGAAATCCTTCTTTGATGTCGTAGTCACAGTAAAGAAGACCCTTCTCAGCTGCAGTCTGAAGGAACTCATCGATACCTTCAACCATGAGGTCTTCTGTCATCTTTCCAACTACTCTGTCGATAAAGGGCTCAGGTGTCTCCATTAGCAGAGCAAGAGTGTCGCTGAAATCTCCAACTTCCCTGTGTGTTAATCCCCTCAGATTCTTTGGAGAAGCTTCAATCTTCATGGGAAACTGTGTTGCGCTAAGCATCATCGCCGCCATCATTCCGATGTCCATTGAATCGTCGTGCGCAACGTAAGTGCTAACAACCGGGTACATCAGGGATGCTTCATGATAATCAAAGAAGATGTCGATATTCTCGTTTCTAATTAGTTCCATAATTGCGAACGAGATCCTTTCAGTGAGAGTGCCGTTTTCTCGACCGGGGAAAGTTCTGTTAAGGTTTCTTATGTCCTGATATGCAAGATTTTGACCAGATGGATAGTGGACATATGTGAATGGATCGGGCCACTGATCAAGTGGATTGGTACCTCTGTCTCCAATTCTGTATTTCTGCTCTCCCCAAGGTGTCTCAACCGAGAAGTACTTGGGATAAGCATTGCCGAGCATTCCAAGGGTCGACGCACTCATGTTTGCATGGGGAATGATGTAGACCTTTCCGCTTTGAACATCAATATTCTCCATTATCACGTAAGCAGCAACCGTGGTAATAGGTTCATAAGGATGGGTTCCCCCAAGAATAAGCATTGAACCTCCAGGAACTCCTGAATCATATATGTATATTGGAGTATCACCCCAGGTCCCTTGCAGGCTTGGAAGGTACTCACTCAACATTATCTTCTCGGTGAAGTCTTCAGAGACGACCACTGTCTCTTTGTAATGGCGAAGTTCCCAGAACTCAACTCCACCGAGAATTCCTAGAATACCTGCGAGGACAAGAAAGAGAATTTTTAGACTGATTGAATTCTTCATATCATTCAACCCCTCACTTGATCCCTATTATCCGGAGGATAAAAGTCATTATTACGTAAGAATAGACAATGTCGTAAACCCAGCCCTTTCTTCTCTCGCGCTTGAAAAGATTCCTCAGGAGCAGAAAAGCAAAAACTCCGGTCATTATGAAATAAAGGTAATAAATCACTGTGTCAAGAAAAATTAGCATCATCTCACCCCCATCAATAAACCACAAGGAAATCTAGCTGGTTTGGGAAGATTAGCATCAAGAGGCCAACTGCACCCATGAACAGCCATGGAATTGCTATTGCTTTCAGAAAAGACATATAGCTCCCTTCGTAACCCACCGTTTCAACCGTAAGCCTTCCGACGATTCGAGAAGGCGGCAGGCAGTCGCCAAGCGGGAATAGAAAACTGAGCGCAGCAGCAGTCACAGTGACATTCAGTCCCATCGAGTTGAAAAGGAATATTATTGGCGTACCAAGAATAATCGCGCTTCCATAACTTAGGGATCCTTGAGCAAACGGAGCGAAAACCAAAGCCGTGATATAGATGAATGCCATCGGAAGAGTAATGAAAGTTATTGCCAGAAGACCTTTCACTCCCGTAGCCGTCATTATATTCACAAGCACTCCTACGCTAATTACAGTAGCAAGAAGCGGGAAAACCTGATCGACGGTCTTAACCATAACTCCATACCATCTCCGGATCTTCAAGCGATCGCGATCCATCATGACTGCAACGAAGGCACAGATTAGGAAAGTAAGTGGCAGACCGATAACAGGTATATTGAACGCAGCGTATTGCATCAGGAGTATTATCACAATTAGAGCAGCAAACGGGAGAAGAATCTTGCCCCAATTCATCCCTGCCGGCGGCTCCGGAAGCTCCTTAAGTATCTCTTCCTTTGATTTCCTTGAAGGTGTCTTGCTGAATCCAGTGTAGAGAATAGTAAACAAAGCAATTATTACTATAGGCACAAGCAGAACTACATTAAAACCAACATAAGGCATGTTCGCCTGAGCGGCCATCAGCATCGCCCACAGATTTATCGGCGGAGCAACTGCGGCAAGCATGGCGAACAGGTAAATGAAAGCAGCGACTCTCTTCTTGGAGAACCCCATATAGTTCATTACGGAGGCAACCAAACCGCCAACCACAAATATGGACACACTGCCTGCTCCAGTCAATGCACCCGGAATAATCAACAGTATTCCAAGAAGGACCAGCATGAACCACTTTCTGTCGTAGAATCTTCTCACTATCCAGCGAACGAGAGCGTTCATGGCTCCTGTCTCGGAATAGATGTTTATGAAGACCGAGGCTGTCAAGAATACGAGACCAACGTCAAAATAAGTAAACATGCCCTCTACAAGTAGTCTGGAGGGGAAACCGAAACCACCTACAAGTGCGCCCACTATGGCTGTAATTACCATCGAGATTTCAGGCGACTTTAGCTTCCAGCTCGCTATTGCAAAGGTTGCAACCATAACAATTGCCACTATTGTCGTTTCAAGATACATCTAGACTCCCCCCGAAAGTAGCGAAATCATCTTCACAGTCGCTCACTCTGCCTATTCGCTCTTGAACATCTGCTTAATGACTTCCATGAAGTCAATTGTGTTGTCAATCAAGGTAAGAGGAACATTGTTCTCCTGAGCAATTCTGGTGAATTTGCCATCGAGATTACCGCTCTTCACAACAATCAAATAATCAGCATATGGAGCGATAGCGTCAATTGACTGTTCGTCCGCACTTCCTGGATTTCCTCTTCTCTCTTTACCCTCGATATGTGCCGCAATTATGAAGAGTCCCAGTTCCTTTGCCTCAGCGATCATCTTGTTCAAGCGGGAGATTTCCTCCTCTATCGTTATACCTGATGCTCCGAGGCCCTTCGCGGAAGACCCGATTATTACGAAGAGCATTTTGTAGTCCCTTGCAACTAAATCGTCGGGATTGTCTCTTAAGGGCTCTGCATTGTAATCGAAGTCCGTCTCTTCAATGGCTTTCGACTGCCAGATCAGGAGTCTGGCCATCTTTCCACCGGGACCCTGGCCGGCATTCGTGAGAAGGAAAGGCAATTCGCCCTTGACGGGGTCATCGCCACTAATAAGTGCAAATACAGATGTTGTTGCCAGAATAGAAAAAGCAATCAGTAACAGCAGTGTCTTCTTCATTTTGAACCTCCTGGAAAATAGAATAAGTGATGATTTCAATCGCAATAAAAAATATTCAGGATTGCATTTAATTATGCATCCCTTGCAGAAAGCATTTTCTGAGAGAGTCTACCACAATTCTTCAGAACGTACTGAGTCTTCAATTTGACCATGAGAAACTATCTGAGGCGAGTACAGCTAATTATTGAGCGAGTATTCTGATTCTCTTTGCCAGTCTAGTACGTAATCCAAATCAAAGAACTTAGACATATAGAATTTACAGCTTCTGAACCCTTTTCAATTCTGCCATGGAGCAAAACACTTCTTTCAGAGCACTTTGCAGAATTATTTACCTGGATTTCTGAAGGTAATCGGTAAACGAGCGATGTCTTCGTCTCAAAAAATGGCACAACTAATTCACCAAAAAAACCCAAAAAATACATGAGATAATGATGATATGGACGAAGTATCAATAAATAACGAGACAAACTCAACAGTTCCAAGAATCAGCTCATTCAATCAAGCATGTCCTTGAGATTATCGCTGACTATCAAACGCGCTTCTGTCAGCTTCATAATCTCTTCAACAGTGACTTCTCTAGATTTTTCTCTGAGAAGCAGTCCTGCCTTAGTTGGCTGAATGACAGCAATTTCTGTCACTATCAGATCGACTGGTCTGTTTGAAGTGATAGGAAGTGAGCACTCCCTGACTATCTTCGGACTTCCCTTCGATGTGTGGGTCATTGCAACTATCACACGCTTGGCTCCAGTTACCAGATCCATGGCGCCTCCCATTCCGGGCACCATCTTGCCTGGCACCATCCAATTAGCAAGAATCCCTCTCTCGTCAACTTGAAGACCCCCTAAGACTGTTATGTCAAGATGTCCGCCCCTGATAATCGAAAACGACATTGCGCTGTCGAAGGTTGCAGAACCTGGCAGAGCCGTAATACATTGACCGCCCGCATTGGTGAGGTCTCTATTCTCCATACCTTTTTCCGGAGCTGGTCCCATTCCAATAATACCGTTCTCTGACTGAAAGTATATTCTTACGCCTGCCGGTATGTAGTTCGAAACGAGAGTGGGTATGCCGATTCCCAGATTCACCAAATCTCCATCCTGTAGTTCAGCTGCGATCCTTCTGGCGATCAGTTCTTTTACGTCCATCATCCGACGACACTCCCCACGCAAACACAATCAACGAGAACACCGGGAATATGAATCTCATCTGGAGTGAGTGAACCGACAGGCACAATCTCTTCCACTTCCACAATTACTGTGTTGCACGCAAGGACAATTAGTGGATTGAAGTTCCTTGCAGTCAAAGAGAAGACCAGATTGCCAAAGTAATCGGCTTTCTTGGCTTTCACGAGAGCAAACTCAGCTCTGAGCGGTAGTTCCATTAGATAATCTTTCCCACCGATTGCGATAATTCTCTTTCCTTCTTGAACTACAGTTCCAACTCCAGTGGGGGTCAAAATCCCGCCCAGACCAACGCCTCCGGCCCTAATTCTCTCCGCGAGAGTGCCCTGAGGAACAAGTTCCACATCCAGCTCTCCCTCAATCATCTGGCGTTGCGTCTCCGGATTTGTACCGATATGAGAGACAATCACTTTTGCCGCGCACTTGCCCACAATTAACTTTCCTACTCCTCTGTCTGGGAAGGAAGTGTCATTAGCTATCACAGTCAAACCCCGAGTTTTCCTCTCGACGACTCCTTGAATGATATTGTCTGGGGAACCACAGCCCAAAAATCCTCCTATCATTACAGAAGAGTTGTCATCTACCGCTGATACGGCCTCGTCAATTCCTACCACTCTCAAAAAGACTCCTCCCTTCTCGTGCATAGTTGAGGTCGGCGAAAAAAACTCCGAACACTTACACTATCTTACCAAAAGAGCCTGAAAAGACCAAAGCAATTGCCGAATTCCAGTATCTAGAGAAGCGACTGGTTATTGGCCAGTTAGTTCTCAGTGAAGTCTACCGGGTTGTCAAGTTCCGCATTGAGCATAGACTTCAGTTTGATCTTGCCTGGATCGAATCTGCGGTACTCTCCCATCTTCCCGAGTAGAATCTGATGAATTTCAGTGTTGTCCTGAAGGCCATGTCGGCCATCATTCCAATCCAAGCACCAAATAGGCCGAGATTGAAATATCTCACGAGCAAGTAACCAATAGGAAGTCTCAAGAACCACATTGCGACTAGGGAAGACTTCATTGGGAAAGAAGTGTCGCCCATACCTCTCAACGCCCCGGTAACCGCGTAATCTGTACCCATCACTACTTGAAAGAGTCCGATAATTCTCACAGGTAGTCGTCCCTCTTCAATTAGGGACGACTCATTTGTGAAAAGAGAGATGAAAAGGTCCGGGAACAACGTAATAGCAAATCCAATCGCAGAGGAGATTGCCAGGGCGATGAACCAGCCCTGCCTGACCACACCTATTGACATTCTTCTTTGTCTGCCGCCATTGTAGATTCCGACTAAGGCAGTTATTGCCACACCCATACCCCAAGCAGGCATGAAGGAGAGAGACTCTACCTGAATACCAATTCTGTGGGCGGCATATGCCTCTGGACCAGCAATGAAGAGAATATTTGCAAAGACAAGAACTCCAAGGGAGAATCCAAAGTTCTCAATGGAAGCCGGAAGACCGAGAATAAAAATCTCCTTGAATAACCATTTAGAGAATCTCTGAGGTTTCCTTGACATTGATATTCTTCGATTTCGAAACAGCAGAACAATAATTATCACTGAACCAACGACTCTCGATAATACTGTTGCAAGTGCCGCGCCAAAGGCTCCCATCTCAGGGAAACCGAGTTTGCCAAAAATCATTGCATAATCAAGAAAGACGTTCAAGACGTTTGCAACAAGAGCGACAATAAGCGGTGATCTAGTATCGCCGGATCCTCTCAGTGTGGCCCCGAGCACAATCATTATGCTCATTGCTGGAAAACCGGCCATGATTATTCTTAGATAGTCGCTGCCGTTCAATTGCATAAAGGAATCGCTTGAGGGAAAGAGCAGTGAAAGTAGGTTCTCAGAAAAGAGAGAGCCAAACGAAAGAGCAAGACCGGTGGTCGCACTCAGATAGATTGCGTGCCAGGCTATGAGATTAACTCTCTGACGATTGCCAGCTCCATAGCTATTCGAAATCAAGACCATCGACCCTGTCGAAATCGCTACTAGAACTGCCTGAAAAATGAAAACTACTTGATTGGCAGTACCAACCGCTGTCATTATTCTCCAGTCATAATGACCAAGAAAAGCGGTGTCTGATATACCTAGCAGCATTTGAAGAACGTTTTCACCTATGGCGGGAAGTGCCATCACAAGAAGTGACTTCCTGATCTCCTTAGCTTCCTCTACATTGAGATAGGATTTTAGAAGACTGTAAGCCATCTACGCCTCCACAGTAAGGAATCCGTACTACCAAGTTTAGCATGTACGAACTAGCTCTGAAAGAGGCAATCTCGAAATCGACGATTCAATTCCTGATAATGATGGGAATAGACAAATATAATAATTATCGCGCACATAGTTAAATTTTATGATGTATCCCTTGACTTATAATTCCTATTATGATATATTATTCACTATGTCAGGTGTTATCAAATAAGAATTTGTATTGCAATAAATATATATGTATTTGTGTTTAAATAGATAAACCCCTTGTTTAGAGATGCGGATTATTGTGGTGCACTGCACCACTCTTTTTTTAGTTAAGGTCTCACTCAATGGTGCATGATAGAATAATGATCGAGGATATCATATGGAGGATTCTCTTAAGCAAAGGAGGCAAACGTGAGACCATTTGAGCTTGAAGGCTTTCTAGATTCTGTTCTTGAACCGGAAAAGTTTGACGACTATTGCCACAATGGTATTCAGATCGAAGGAGATAGAGATATAAAGAAACTCGTTACAGGGGTCTCCTTCAGCCACGCCTTCGTAGAAAAGGCCCTAAACTCGAGTGCTGATGCAATACTAGTGCACCATGGAATCTTCGGAAAGACCTTCTTCAGACTCACAGGTCACCTGAAAAGAAGAGTCGAACGCGTATTGCTAAATGGTGTCACGCTTCTCGGTTACCACCTGCCCCTGGACGCAAACATACCATATGGAAACAACTACGCAATTGCTCAGAAGCTAGGTCTTGAGAGTCTAGAGAAATTTGACGTAGGTTTAATAGGCAGAACTCCTATGGAAACTACTGTGTCCGAGTTCACACACTCTCTTTCTCAGCTTTTTCCTAATCAGAAGATATTCCTTCACAAGAACTCTGAAGTCGTTCAGAAAGTATGTATAATATCTGGAGGCTCCTCGTCAATGCTGGATAAGCTTGAAGGAATCGCCGACACATTCATATCAGGCGAAGTACGAGAACCTACAAGGGAACTATCTAAAGAGATGGGTATCAATTACTTCTGCGTGGGGCATTACGCCAGCGAGCGGTTTGGTGTAATGAACCTCGGGAAACTAGTAAAAGAAAGGTTCTCGCTTGATGTAGAATTCATCGAGTATTACAATGAACTCTAGTCTTCCCTAATAAGCTCTGACCTGAGAATCCCCATGACTATTTCATCGTGAAATGCTCCGTCTCTGAAGATCTCCTGCCTCAACGTTCCCTCTGTCTGAAAGCCGCACTTCGTATATGACTTGATCGCGCGTTTGTTAAACGAATAGACGTTTAGCTTCGCCTTGTTTATATTCATTTGGTCAAAGATGAATATCAGAAGCGTTTTCATTGCATCCGTTCCAAATCCTTCGTTCCAGAACTGCACTCCTAGAAAGATTCCAACCGTTGCCACCCTATTCTTCCAGTCAACCTCGTTTATGCCGCATCCTCCAATGTATTCATCATGTTCAATCTTCGAAACTGCGAAGCTATACGTATCCTTGAAGGCACTCTGAGAATCATACCACTTCTCTTCCTCTTCCAGTCTGAGAGGAAAGGGAATCCCAGGAACCAGCATCCTCCTGACTTCGTAATCGTTTATGTACTTGTGAGCAAGAGCAATATCGCTCTTTCTATATTCCCTAAGATATACTAGCCGACCCTTGAACACAGAACTCACCTCCATTTGAGATAGTATAGCAAAAGAGGTGCCTGCTTTGGCACCTCTCTGCAGAACTGAGCGGTCTTCTCTATTCTTCAGGAGCCTTTGTCATTACAAATATTCCATTTAGGAGTAACCCTACGAGTGCAGCAAGTCCTATCCCCTCGAATCTCACCGGACCAATTCCTATAGCTGCGCCACCTATGCCAACTACAAGCATTACCGATATCACTATGAGGTTTTTTCCATCGACCTTCACCCTGTTTTCTATAAGTGTCTTCATTCCAACAGCAGCGATCATCCCAAACAGCAATATCTCAATTCCGCCCATCACTGCAGTGGGAATTGACTGAATCAGCGCTCCCACCTTCGGCACGAATGACAGTATCACTGCAAATACCGCGGCTATCCTCATTACTACAGGATTAAAGACCTTCGTAATCGCAAGAACACCCGTGTTCTCGCTATATGTAGTATTAGCGGGTCCTCCAAAGAAACCGGCAACAGCAGTGGCGATTCCGTCTCCGGCTAGCGTCCTGTGTATGCCTGGATCATCATAGAATTTCTTGCCAGTGATTGCCGACACCGCGAAGATATCTCCGAAATGCTCGATTGTCGGCGCTAGAGCTACAGGAACAAGAACCGTTAGCGAGTAAATTGAGAACTTGGGAAGCACAAAGGAAGGAATCCCGACCCAACTTGCCTGATTCACCGCGTCGAATGAGACATTTCCCGTTGCTGCGGCCACAATGTAACCCACGATTATTCCGCACATAACGGGAATAAGCCTGGTAAATCCCTTTACGTAAAGTCTGACAATCACCGCTGTTCCCAGAGAGACAACCGCAATCCACCAGTTTGAACTCGCCATGCTTATCGCAGTTGGGGCTAGATTCAAGCCTATCACTGCTATTATCGTTCCGGCGACAGCTGGCGGGAAAATCTTCTCAAATTTGCTTACCCCAAGCAGTTTGATTAGAATTGCGATTCCCACCTGAACAAGACCCGCTATCAATATTCCTCCCGTTGCATAGGCAATCATATCGGGAGTAATCGCAAATCCTGCGGAAATTGCCTCCGGAACTGAACTGAAAGTGTCGGCCGCATTGGCGTGATAAAGAATTACGGCATTGATTGGAGCTATGTACGCAAAACTTGACCCAAGGAACACAGGCACTTTCCATTGTGTCAGCAGATGGAAAAGAAGCGTGCCAACACCTGCAGTAAACAACGCTACATTTACGGGAACACCGGTGAGGTATGGTACTAGGACCGTTGCCCCAAACATCGTAAACGCATGCTGCAGACCGAGTACAAGAAGTCCCCCTTTGCCCAGACCTTTACTTCTGTCTTCCTGCTCCCTCACTTCCTGATAAGCCGATTTTTCATTGCTCACAAGATCCCTCCTCTTGTTATGAATTAGCAACCCTAGAAAAAAGAGACCTCACGAATCTTCGTGAGGTCTCTTCTCGGAGTCTATAACATTCACAATCTTGTTTATTATCATCTCGATTGAATGAATTATTCGAGAGAGTGACATCCTGCTACCAAGAGGACAGAAGTGACTCCCGCACCGGTCGGTGAACAAGGCAGTCCCACTTTCAACAATCGTTTCCGACATAGAAGTCACTCTCCAAGAAAAATCATCCATCGGCAATTGTATCACAAAGATGATCAATATCAACTACTGCAAGTCCACCCCGGATTTCTTACCAAACAGTCAGCGAACAGCAAACTAATGCATTTTCCGACGGCATTGTTACCTACAAAGAGCCATAAAGCTTAACGAGATCGTGAAGATGTCTGCGTTCTTCCTCTATAATTTTTTTGAGTTCATTGCTGTCGGGAATGAAGGAGGAAAGATCGGAATAGAATATGATGCTGTCCTTCTCCACTTCCATTGCGCTACTAATCGCTCTGTTCAAATTCTGTGGAATCTCGGAAGATTCGATCCGGGGAAATATTGATATTTCGGCATATGCTTTGAGATATCCGACATTGTCGTCCCAGTCCTGAGTTGTTGAAGTCTTTCCCTCATCCTTGAGGAGTTCTCTGAATATGTTTGCGTGCTCTCTTTCCTGTTCCGCCAGCTTGAGAAAAAGAGCCTTGACCTCTCCTGAAGTTCTTTCGCCAAGCCTTTCGTAATATGAGTAACCCGCTCCTTCGATCTTCAATGCTATACCTAGCATATCGCTTACTGTAAGCATTCGCTACCTCCTTCGTTTCGTAATACTGCTTCAATGACGCGCTTCTAACATAAAAAAGGAAGAGATCAAAGACCTCCCCCCGACTATCAGAGACTACCGAACCCCCATTACTTACTTTCGTCTTTCTCAGAAACAATCTTAATGGTGATCCCCGTTCGCATCTCTTCGCCAATTTGAATCTCCACAAATCCAGGGACCATATACACTTTAGTGCCCTGTTCTCTGAGGAATCTGGAAGCGATGGCAACTGCTTTTACTGCTTGATTCACAGCACCAGCACCAATGGCCTGAAGTTCTACTTGCTCGTTCTTTGAGATTACCCCGGCTATGGCACCTGCTACCTTGTTCGGATTAGATTTAGAACTGACCTTCAGGATTTCCATTGAGATTTCCTCCTTTTGCAGGTAATTTCGCTGTAATTCTACCACAGAGGCCGCTCAATTGGCAAAAGTTTTAACATACTGTTCGCAAAAAGAAGAAAGAATCATTGTTTTTCAAATTCTAAAGATCCATTATCTCGGACTTAACCCTCGATATAGCGTCGAGAACTTCCTGTGGAGTTATTAATTCACCATTCACTTTACTCAGATGTTCAATTTTTGCGCCACGCTTGTTTAATCTGGACACTTCATAGAGAATTTGCCCAAGGTTCATCTCGGCAACAATTACGGCACTTACCTTTTTCAGGAGCTGTCTGAGTCTTGTACTTGGAAACGGCCAAATGGTAACAGGTTTGAAAAGCCCAACATTGATCTTGTCCTCCCTCGCCATCTTCACGGCCTTGATTGCGCTTCTAGCAACCGATCCGTATGCGAGAACAAGTATTTCGGCATCCTCTGTCATATACTCATCATAAATGACTATTTCATCACTGTGAAGTCTTATCTTGTTGTCAAGTCTTCTTAGCAGCCTGGCAGAATCAGATGGCGATCCAACCGGAAACCCTGACTCGTCGTGAACGAGGCCGGAAACATGAAATCTTGACTTTCCCATCTTAACAAGTGGTGTGGCCATCATCTGATCATCACCTTCGAAGGGATGAAAGATATCATCTTCGGCCATTTCTGTTTCACCCACTCTTTGAACTTCCATAATTTCTGAATCATGGGGGAGATAAACACTTTCCCTCATATGACCGAGAATTTCGTCCATCAGAAAGATAACCGGTGTTCTATATAATTCGGCATAATTGAAGGCAGTGATAATATACTTGTACACTTCTTCAACGTTTGAAGGGTAAATCGCAATGATCTGATGGTCCCCGTGAGTACCCCATCTCGCTTGCATGATATCTCCTTGAGCCGTCTTTGTGGGCATGCCTGTCGAGGGTCCGCCTCGCTGCACGTTGACTATTACGGTAGGAGTTTCAGTCATCGACGCGTACCCTATGGCTTCTTGCATCAGAGAGAAACCCGGCCCGCTGGTTGCAGTCATTGATTTCTCACCGGCGAGTGACGCGCCAATTATTGCTGCCGCACTTGCAATTTCATCCTCCATCTGAATGAAAGTTCCTCCAATCTTCGGAAGCTCTCTTGCCATAGTCTCGGCAATTTCTGTGGCCGGCGTAATTGGATAGCCGGCGAAAAACTTGCATCCAGCCTTTATCGCTCCAAGCGCGCATGCTTCATCGCCCTGAAGCAGCATGAATTCACGCATCTTCTTTCACCGCCTCTAATTGATGAACATCGATCGCAAAATCAGGGCAAGCGTTTTCACACATGAGGCAACCAATGCAGGTTTTCTGATCAACAATCTGTGGCCTACCCAGTTCGCCCTTAGTGATCGTCTTCGTAGGACATATCCAATAGCATATGCCGCACTTCTTACACAGAGTGTGATTGATATTAACTTGATACTGCTTCTTTTCGGCCATTACGTCCTCCCACTCAACATTATCAAATTATTGAAAGGAATACCCCCGCAGCAACTGCCGATCCGATTACACCCGCGATATTCGGGCCCATTGCGTGCATAAGAACGAAGTTTGTCGGATCTTCCTCCGATGCTACTTTCTGTGCCACCCTTGCAGCGGTCGGGACTGCCGAAACACCTGCGGCGCCTATCAAAGGATTCACTTTGTTCGCGGAAAACACATTCATCAGCTTAGCGAATAGAATTCCCGAAGCAGTTGCTACAATGAACGCAGCGCAACCCAATCCCAAAATCATTATACTCTCCAACGTAAGGAATATCTTCCCATCCGCCTTGGCACCTACAGATACGCACAACAGAATTATTACAGTATCCGAAATGTACTTTCCTGAAGCTTCAACCAGTCGCTTAGTCCTGCCGTTCTCTCTCAGGAGATTTCCTAACATCAACATTCCAACTAATGGAAGCGCCTGAGGAACAATCAGCGAAATCGCAATAGTCGCGACAATCGGGAACACAATTCTTTCGAGCTTAGAGACTTTCCTGAGCTTCTTTCCCATTGTTATCGAGCGTTCCTTGCGAGTAGTAAGAACTCTCATTATTGGTGGTTGAAGAACAGGGATCAAGGCGATGTATGAATACGAAGCTATCGCGATAATTGGAAGAAACTGGGACTCCAAGATGCTTGCAACGTAAATGGAAGTAGGTCCGTCGGCTCCACCAATAATTGCTATCGCTGCGGCATCGGAAATGGAAAACCCCATCCAGTTCGCTGCAAGAAAGGTGATGAAAATCCCTATCTGAGCAGCAGCCCCAAGAAAGAGCGTCTTGGGATTAGCTAACACGAAAGAGAAATCAGTAACCGCGCCAATACCGAGAAATATCAAAGGAGGATATATTCCTAGCATCAATCCCTGTTGTAGAATCCACATAATTCCAGTGCCAGGAGTAAAAACCCCCGTGACCTCTGGAGGAATATTTGCAATAACCATTCCGAATGCAATTGGCACAAGAAGTAGCGGTTCAGCATCTTTTGCAACCGCAAGATAGACAAGAAGCCCCGCAACTGCAAACATTACCCAGTTTTCCCAGCTTACCGTGGCGAAACCTGTCTGTGCTAGATATCCCGAGATCAACGCTGCCATGATAGGCGAACCTCCAAAATAGTAAAGGCCGCACCCTCAGGCGCGGCCTGAAGTAATAATTATCTATTCTTCACTACTGCTTGAGCAGCCGATAATCTCGCCACAGGAACTCTGTAAGGAGAGCAACTGACATAATTGAGACCTACAATATGGCAGAATTCAACCGATGAAGGCTCTCCGCCATGCTCACCACATATTCCGACCTTGAGATCCGGTCTGGTTGAGCGTCCCTTTTCTGTTCCCATCCTAACAAGCTGTCCAACACCCGTTCTGTCCAACTTCTGGAATGGATCGCTCTCTAGAATACCTTTCTCCAAATAATGACCGACGTATTTCCCATAGTCGTCTCTACTGAACCCATAAGTCATCTGAGTGAGGTCATTTGTTCCAAAGCTAAAGAACTCTGCTTCTTTGGCTATTTCATCGGCAGTAAGTGCGGCTCTCGGCACTTCAATCATTGTTCCCACTTTGTATTCAAGCTTATTACCAGAATCAGCAATCAGCTCTTCAGCCGCCTTTATGATTATCGATTTGACGTACTTCAATTCTTCTATTTCGACAATCAAAGGAATCATGATTTCGGGAATGACCGATTTTCCTTCCTTGACCAACCGTATAGCTGCTCCAATTATCGCCTTAGTCTGCATTTCAGCTATTTCAGGATAAACGACAGCAAGTCTGCAACCTCTGAATCCCATCATAGGGTTGAATTCATGAAGATCTTCAATAGTTGCCTTGAGCTCCTCATAGGTCATACCCATCTCTTCAGAAAGTTCTTTAACGTCCTCGTCATCTTTTGGAAGGAACTCGTGAAGAGGGGGATCGAGAAGCCTAATTGTTACAGGAAGCCCTTCCATGGCCTTGAATATCCCATAGAAATCCTCTTCCTGCATCGGAAGAATCTTAGCCAGAGATCTTTCTCTCTGCTCTTTGGTATTAGAAGTAATCATCTGTCGAACAGCAAAAATCCTGTCTTCCTGGAAGAACATGTGCTCGGTCCTCGTGAGACCTATTCCTTCAGCACCAAACTCCCGGGCTATTTTCGCATCGTTTGGAGTATCGGCATTGGTCCTTATCCCCAGCTTCCTGATTTCGTCTGCCCAATTTAGAAGCTTTGCCAGAGGACCTTCAAGACCCTGAGGCTTGACGGAATCCAGTTTGCCCATGAAGACCTCGCCGGATGTACCATCAATGCTTATCCATTCGCCTTCCTTTATGATCTTTCCATTCACCTTCATGATTCTTGTCTTCTGATCAACTTCAACGGCTTCACAGCCTACGATACAGGTCTTGCCCATACCTCTGGCAACGACTGCGGCATGTGAAGTCTTGCCTCCAGTTGAGGTCAGAATTCCCTGAGCAGCCGCCATTCCTGCGATATCCTCTGGAGAAGTCTCAGGCCTGACAAGGATGACAGATTTGCTCTCTTCTTTAACCATTCTTTCTGCCGTTTCCGGGTCAAAGGCAACTACTCCGGATGCCGCTCCCGGAGATGCTGCTACCCCCTTTGCGAGGAGCTCTGCACTCTCCATAGTCTCTTTGGTGAAATAAGGGTGAAGAAGAGTCTCTATATGTTCTGGAGTGACTCTCATAACTGCCTCTTCTTTAGAAATTCTATTTTCTTCAGCGAGATCAACCGCGATCTTGACACTTGCGTAAGGAGTTCGCTTTCCATTACGCGTTTGAAGCAAATACAGAATCCCGTGTTCAACAGTAAACTCAATGTCCTGCATATCTCTATAATGGTTCTCCAGTTTACTAAAGATATCTAGTAGCTGATCGTAAACTGCTGGATTAATATCCTGGAGTTTTGTTAGGGGAAATGGCGTACGTGTTCCGGCAACAACGTCCTCTCCTTGAGCGTTCGGCAAATACTCTCCATAGAATTGCTTCTCGCCGGTATTGGGATCTCTCGTGAATGCGACGCCCGTTCCACTATCTTCTCCAGTGTTGCCAAAAACCATTGCAACAACGTTAACCGCAGTTCCCAGGAGTTCTCCTTCTTTTATACCGTTCAGGGCACGATACTTAATCGCCCTTTCATTCATCCAACTACCAAATACTGCATCAGTCGCCATCCATAATTGCTTCCAGGGATCCTGAGGGAACTCTTTGCCGGACTTTTTGTAGACCTCCAGATATCTCTTAACTACCTCTTTCATATCCTCTGCATCAAGTTCCGTATCAAGTTTCACGCCCCTTTCTTTCTTGATGCTCTTCAGTGCTCCTTCGAACTCGGAGTGTTCGATTTTCAGAACAACGTCGCCGAACATCTGAAGAAATCTTCTATAGGCGTCGTAGCAAAATCTGGGATTGCCTGACTCTTTGATCAAACCATTTACACTGTCATCATTGAGACCGAGATTTAGAATCGTGTCCATCATGCCGGGCATCGAAATTGCTGCCCCGGACCTCACCGAAACAAGCAATGGTTTCTCAGTAGAGCCAAAACCCTTTCCGGTTTCTTCCTCCAAAAGCTTTACAGCTTCTTCCACTTCATTCTCCAGGCTTTCTGGATATGTATTACCATGCTCGTAGTAGTACTTGCAAACCTCTGTGGAAATAGTGAATCCTGGAGGAACAGGTATCCCTATCTTAACCATCTCGGATAGGTTTGCTCCCTTTCCGCCAAGAAGATTCTTCATTTTCGCGTCGCCTTCGGCCTTCTCTTTTCCAAAATAGTACACAAATTTTTCTGACACTTTGTTTCCTCCCTTCCTGAAAGCATATTCGACCGATTATATCACAGCCAGCCAGACGCGGTGTCTACCCGCAACGCCAATGAGAAGGTCTCTTTCATTGGTATAACGGACCCTAGAAGCCACCACAATTCTGATAAAGCAATCATTAGTCATGCTGTATAATAACAAAGCCGCCCTGAGGCGGCTCTGAAACAAATATGAACTAAGTTAATCTATCAGACCCAATCCTTTGAGGAATCCTTCGGCAACTTCATCTGGCTCATAACCACCAGCGTCTACCAAATAATTCAGCCTGATCATTATTGGTTCTGTAAGATAAACGGATATGGGTCTCAGAATCTCTTCTATCTCGGGATTGTTATCCAACACTTCCTTACGTACTGTAACGGCGAGATTGTATGACGGGAAGAAATTCTTAGTATCTTCGAGTACCAGAAGATTGTATTTCTCCAGCTTTCCATCAGTTGAAAAGACCATGGCAACGTCTATCTGATTCTTATCAAGTGCCTCATAGGTCAGCCCGATCTCCATTGTCTTAACTTGCCTCTTTTCAACAGTAAAACCGTATGTCTCACTCATCGGCCAGAACCCATCATCTCTTTCAAGGAATTCGTATACAATTCCGAAAAGCAGATCTGGGTTTTCGTGCGTAAGTTCAGCAAGATCCTCAAGATTCTGTAGCCCGTGCTCGGCCGCGAAATCTCTTCTTACAGCCAGAGCGTATGTATTATTGAAATTGGCCATGTCAAGCCATACGATTCCATTTTCAAGATCTTCTGTCTTTACAGCATCATAGAGATCAAAGGGATCTCTAATCATTTTTTCGTGGCCTAAATATGTGGGCCAAGCAGTACCCGTATAGTCAGCATAAAGATCAATCTGCCCGGTCTCGAGCGCACTTCTTGCAACAAATGAACTCATTCCAAAGTTCTCGGTCACTCTAAACCCTGCATCTTCAAGAAGTTGCGAAATCATGCTACTGACGATATACTGTTCGGTGAAGTTCTTTGCTCCAACATTCAGCCTTGTCTGGCCAAATGACATAACTGTTGCCATTAAAACTACCAACGAAATAAGAAATAGTCTCTTCAAAACTAAACACCTCCATGTTTCTTATGTTCTGAGACCTTTCGAAGTCAGAGCTTTCTCCGAAAAACCTAGGATTATGTCTACTGCTATCGCCAGGAGCGTCACAGGAATTGCTCCTGCAATTATCATTGGACCCTTCGTCATACGAAGTCCAGTGAAGATAATCTCTCCCAGACCACCCGCACCAATTGATGCAGCAATAGCAGCAGTACCGATATTTATTGTCGCCGAACTTCTAATTCCCGAAAGCATTGTTGGAACTGTGACAGGCATTTCCACCTTCCACAATATCTGCCTGTTAGTCATTCCCATTCCTTTGGCCGCCTCCTTCATCTTCATCGAAACATTCATTAAGCCGGAAGCGGTATTGAAAACTACTGGCACAAGACTGTAAAGGAACAGAGCAACGATGGCAGGTGCAGCTCCAATTCCCATGAACAGGAAAACAAGAGCTATCACTGCGATACTGGGTACGGCTTGAGTTGCTCCTGTAATCGATAGAACCAGGCTACCGGCCCTTCTATGACCTGGCCTGGTAACGAAGATTGCAATTGCAACTCCCGCCACTACCGCCATGCTCCAGGAAGCGAGGAAGATAAAAATGTGTTCAAGCAATCTTTCCATTATGTAACCAGAGTTCTCGACCATGTATTCAAAGACTTCCATAGTCTCACTCCTCATCAGATGATTCATAAGAGCCTACTAGGTTTACAAGATCTTTGAACCTAAGGATACCAAGTAGCCTCTCCTTGTCATCTACTACAGGCAATGAGGATAGCCCGGTATTCATGATCAATGACATCGCCTCCATCAAATTCGAAAGAGGTTGTATGGTCTCGATCGATCTCAAGTACTTCTTCAACGGTTCTCCATCAGACGCTTTGTCAAGCTGTTTCAGCATCACATAGCCCTTAAGTCTCTTCTTACCGTCGACGACGTAGGCAAATTTCCTTCCCTCACTGTTTAGGAAATCCTTCGCTCTTTTCACATCGCAATCGCCTTCATCTTCTATCCACTTTCCACCGGGAACGTAAGTCTCCCTTACTCGCACAAGTTCAAGACCCTTCAACGCTCTGTCCGCACCAAGAAGATCTTCAACAAACTCGTTAGCCGGTTCCTGAACTACCGTCATAGTGTCGGCGTACTGAACCAGTTTTCCATTATCTAGAATAGCTATCTTGTCACCCAACTTAATCGCTTCTCGAATATCGTGAGTAACAAAGATAATCGTCTTCTCGATCTTCGACTGAATTTCTAGAAACCCATCCTGGAGTTTTTCTCGGTTTATTGGGTCAATTGCCCCAAAAGGTTCGTCCATAAGGACGATCTTCGGGTCAGAAGCTAACCCTCTCGCAACTCCAACTCTCTGGCGTTGACCGCCCGAAAGCTGGGCTGGATATTTCTGAGAATAATCGGAAGGTTCGAGGTTAACTAGATCCAGCAAGTCAAGAACGTGCTTCTTGATTCTTGACTCATCCCACTTCATAAGTCTGGGGGCAACTGCTATATTATCGAAAACGGTCATGTGAGGAAAGAGTCCAATCTCCTGAATCACATAGCCAATGCTTCTCCTCAATTTGATGGGATCAATTTCGTCAAGAGATGTTCCGTCGACAATGATTTCCCCACTTGTCTTCTCAATTAACCTGTTGATCATCTTGAGACTAGTCGTCTTTCCGCAACCGGAAGGACCGATAAGTATTGTAAGTTTCTTATCTTCAAATGAAATGTTCAGATTGTCCACTGCTCTAAACCCGACTTCATATTCTTTTACTACGTTCTTGAATTCTATCGACATCAATCTCCTCCTCACTTATCCCGTTCAATTTTCAGACCTTTAGGAGTAATGGCCTCTTCCAGAGCAAGCAAACCGTAGTTCATCCCTATTCCCAAGGCTGAGACAATAATCGCTCCAAGAAGAACCATATTGAAATTCGATCTTCCGAGTCCAGAGAAGATGAAGTATCCGAGACCTCTCGCACCTATTAGATAGGCTATTGTAGCGACACTTACACCCATTACCGCCGCATTTCTAACACCGGCCATGATGATTGGGATAGTAAGCGGAAGCCTTACTCTGAAAAGTATTTGACAGTTAGTCATTCCCATTCCTTTTGCTGCCTCAATCATTCTGGGATCGACTGAATTCACTGCCACCACAGTATTTCTTATGACAGGCAGGAAGGAATATATCACTAGAGCAATAACTGCCGGAGT
>DSBT01000017.1 GCA_011045915.1 Mesotoga infera | reverse complement strand
TCGACAAAAGAGTCGAGGGATTTTGTTAAGCTATCTCAGTTGCCAGTAGCTGCGATTTCTGAGACAGCAAAGATTTCACGAATATTCATCCCGAGTGGGCGCGAATAAGCTAAGCTCTCAAAGATTCTTCCCTTTATACCTCAAATAGCTGAAGTAGAAGTTTGGAAAGTGTATCAAGAGCACTTTTACGAGCTTATCTTTCATTGACTGCCCTTCATATCTCCGAATCTGCTCTCTAATAATCTGGACATTCATGAGATTCATAAGTTTCTTACTTGGGAATCCACCAAGAGCAAGATTAGCGATTGCCCCAACATATGCTCTCGGAATCAGGTTATTATCCATCATCTCCATAATCTCTTCCTGCGCACCTTGTGCTTCCAGAAACTTCCTCAGCCTTCTGAGAGACCCTACTGTGTGGAAGTGTCTGTAATCGCTTGTTCTTGACGCCGAATGATTTCTAATCACCGACCGTGCAAGAGATTGTTCTTCAAACGCCACTTGTTCTGCAACAAAAAGCGCTTTCATAGTGAACTCCACATCTTCTCCGTTTGTAGCTCCCAATTGGTACTTCAGCATGTGATTTCGTAAAAACAATGTGTTGTACAAGACGCTTCCCGTCCACAACCATGTTTTGTTTTTCATCATAAGAAGAAGGACTGTTCTTCCATCAGTAGGTTTAGACAAATACTGGTATCTGTCTTCGAATCGGCTTATTATTTGACCATTCCAGTCAACAATGTCAAATCCAAATGCCAAAATATCAGCCTTCATCTCGCGGGCCTTTTTATGTACGCTACTTAGGCAATCTTCTGACATTAGATCATCTGAGTCAAAGAATATTACGTATTCTCCTCTAGCGGAAATCAGACCCATGTTTCTTGCCGAACTAACACCGGAGTTCTCTATTCTTATGATCCTTGAAAAAGTGGCTGAGTTTTGAGCCGAATTCAGGACTGAACTGGCAACATCTTCTGTGCTATCTGTTGATCCATCGTTGACAACTATCAGTTCGAAGTTGACGCCTTGCTGGGCTATGATGGTCTTAAGCGTCCTTTCAATAAATCTCTCAGCATTGTATGCAGGTACCACCACTGTAACTGCCACACTTTCTTGAGCAGTTGCTGAAGTAGACAATCTGTTGTTCATCTCAGAATTCTCCTCCCATAGTTGCCAATGAGGAATTAGATGTCCATACGCTCTACAGAGCAATTTCTCAAATGCAAAGATTCGTACTGAGGCTACCGGTAAGACTTAGATGTCTCACTTATGATTTCTTCATAGATGTCTCGCTCTCTTCTAGCTATTTCGTGCCAATCATTTGAGGACACACAATGACTCACAGTTTCTAACTCGAACTCATCCGAAATAATCCATGAAATTCTTTGAGCTAGCTCCTCTGAGAGATTTTCACTGTCACTTGAAGGAAGTCGCTCGTCTCCAACGGCTTCCGGGATTCCGCCCACATTCGTTCCCACTATTCTAGCTCCGCACGCTCTTGCTTCCAGAATAACCGTTCCAAAACCTTCCCGCCTGCTAGGCACAACAAGGACATCGATTGAATTCATAGCCATTGGCATTAGACCATATTCTAATCTTCCGGAGAAGAGCGAAATGTCCCTGGGCATTTTCTCTCGTAGCATTTTCAATAAAGGACCGTCTCCTACAATGAAGAAAAATATGTCCGATCTGAGCTTCAATAGCTCACGTGCGATTGCTGGAAGTCTGTCTGCTCCTTTCACTTCAATTAGATTTCCAACAAAACCCACGATCTTCTTATCGAGCGGCAGGCTTAACTTCTTTCTTGCCTCTTCTTTATCCATAGGTTTGAATACGTTGGTATCTACCCCATTTGGAATGACAATCCCATTGGACTTGTCGTAATCCAGTTTCTCACATGCATCTTTCATCAAAGCCTTACTTACGAAGATTGCGCGTGAAGCATTGCGAAGAATCTCTCTTACCAGAGTATGGAAGTCATACGACAAAGAATGAATCTCCCCCCCGTGCGCCGTTACTATGTAGGGAATCGAATACTTCTGAGAGAGTCGCATGGCGGCATATCCTTCCGGAAACACTCTATGAGCGTGAAGCAGACTGTGTTCTTCGATATTGTTGTTCATCTCGATAGCAGTTGCCATACCCTGAGCGTATTTCAGCCAAGAACTAGGCTCCTGTCTAATTATCCCAATGCGATCTCTTAAGCCAAGAGAGACATTCAATACGGGATAATGCTTTTGATTCACCTGAACTGACTCTATCTGTACAGACGGAGAGTAACCCTTTAGCTTCTTCAAAACCCTAATCGGCAAGCTGTCGAATGTGGAGACTGGGGCGAAGTCAAAAGGCACGCCCAAGTTTTCCAGAGCCTTAAGTCTCTCGACTATGAAGACGCCGCTTGATGAACTCTTTGGCTTTGGGAACATTTCTGAAAAGATCAGTACGCTTGGCTTCTCTCTACTCATACACTCACCATTGATCCGTAGACTAGATAACTGACACGGCTGATTCACGGTGCCTATATAACTTTCAGACAGAACAACCCTTCTTGAGCTTCTTTTCGGAAACTACTGAACGAACTAGATTGCTTTTCCATTCAGCTTCAGGAAAGAGGTAGTTTCGCTCGAAGAAGTTTTTTATAGCCAATTCCTGCGGCCAGTAGGTCTCCTCTGTGAATTGGAGTGTTCCATCCTCAAGAAGGAAATAAGAGCCGGGGATTTCGTCCACTTTCATCTGAATGGGGGTAATGACTCCAATAAACGGAGAGATCTCAATGATCCAGTATTTCCCTTCTTTATCCCTCATCATGTCGACTCCTAACATTGCTTTTCCGATGAGGTCATAAGTCTTCAAAGCAATCTCTATTGCTTCCAGAGGAAGGTCTTCCTTTATTACGACTCCGCTCCCCGAGGCTCTGAAGTCGTTTTTCTTGGGTTTCCGGAAGTAGCCTGTGATTACATCTCCAGCAACATTTACCCTTATGTCAAGACCATCTCCATCTACGAATTTCTGTAGGTAGAGATAGTTTTTTTGACGAAAGTATGCATTGCTTGCCTTCATGCCACAAAATGAGAAAACCCTTCTAGAGTAGGCCGCTAGCTCACGTGGGTTTCTAATCAAGGTTACTTCTCTTGAACTTGCTCCGTGAAAACGCTTCGATACTAGCGGATAAGGGAGGCGATCTTTAATGGACTCAATTTCATCGAAATCGTTTGAAATAAACGTATCGGCCACCGGTAGACCCTTTATCTTCAATAAGTAAGTTAAGAAGACTTTGTCATCACACAGGAGAACCGTCTCATAATCTGGGAAGCATTTCTTACCAAGTTTTTTCTCAAGAATGTAGATCTTTCTCTTTATCTCGTCCAGCTCCGCCGGACCACTGTTGGGTGACCATACTATTAGGTCGAATTTCTCTGCCGCTTCCAGCCAGTCTGAGCGATGGTATTCAAATATCTCGAAATCGAAGCCGTTGTTCTTCAAAAACCTCCTGAATTTCGTCCAGTGCGGATTTTCGTTTATATCACGCGTTAGTCCGACAAATGGTTTTTCCTTGTCTTGAGGCCAGTCAACGATTACATCGCAAGGTTTGTAAAGTTCCACATCATCTTCTCTTGGACTCCTGATATCGGGATTTCCCAGTATCCTTATTGACATGTATCTCATTAGCCTAGTGAGCAACTCACACCTCTTCACGATCTGTAATGTTTGCTGACGAGTCATTTCAGACTTTCTCATTCTCAAATATTAAGAATAGAAGTGATGAAATCTACAAAATCCTCCTCTTTCGAATTATCCCACACAAACTTATCATAATTTGCTCTGAGATTGTCCAAATAGCAGTCATAAGAGTCTAGAGCATTCAGAATCAAGGATGGCTCTTTCGGTTCTTCAAGAAGATTAAGAACAACGCCGGTTTGGGTTTCTTCAACGATCTTTTTCATTGATACGAATCTTTTGCCAATGATGACGGGAGTTCCTGCTGCCAGAGAGTCATAGAACTTGTTTGGCAGTGAATAGATATCGTTTGGATACTGTGGATCCGATCTAGTTTGAAAGGCCAGCAGAGTGAATCTAGCCTTAGATAGTCTGTCCATCATGAGATCGTATTCCAGAAAGGGAAGCTGCTCATCGGCAATGCTGCAGGTTGTACCGATTGAGATCAGTTTGAAATTCCTTTTGATCTCTTTCAGTAAACTGCCGTCTATCGAGATCTTTCTATGTGTGCCTCCAACAACTGCGATTTCTGCGTTCTTGACATTGGTTTCTAGCGAGACTCCAGTTGCAGCATAGTTCGGCAGGCATAACTTAGGTTTGTCAATCATGGTCTTCTCAAACATCATTCTCAGAGCCTCTTCTGATAAGCCGATCACGCCATCGACTAAAGAGAGTTGGGTTTTGAGCACTTTCCAAAGAACTGGATTGAGAAAAGAGAGTCTCTCCGGGAGAAATTGCTCCGGCATAATCTCATGAAGATCGTACAGAAGCTTTCTTCCTCTCTTTTTTACTTCACGAAAGATTTTTACTGGCTGAGAAGCTGGAAATGAGTGAAAATATGCCAGATCGTAATCAAGATCTTGTACCAGCCTCAGTATTTCCTGGTCATGTCGGACCCGCTTGATAAGTTTGTGTCTTCCGGGCATTTCATCTCTGCTAAGCGGAAAACACTGAATGTCTCCTTTGGGCTGAGCAATGGATAAATCATTGCTACCAGAGAACTGATAATAGACCTTGCCCAACTTGGAGAAGATCTCGACGGTTCTCATCACTCTCTTGTCTTTGCAGGAGTGATCGCAGCCAACTACAAGTGTCTTCAAAATCCTTCACCTTTCCCAATTTCATCGATGGCTAACCGTCACAGTGATCTGTACAGTGTTAGTAAACGG
>DSBT01000016.1 GCA_011045915.1 Mesotoga infera | reverse complement strand
TTTCTTTGCTCGCGTTTTTCAGGACGACGGTCTTTGCCCCGAGGGAAATGGCGTGTTTCACTCTTGAACTCAACAGTACCTTCAATGGTTCGAGTTCATTCAAATAATCACCTCCAGTTTTTTGCGCATGGTCGTGTGAGAAGTTCTTTCGAAACAGAACCTGAAAACAAATCGAAAAAAGCATAGAGAAAGCGTTTCTGAAAGACTCTCAGAATGAAGTGATACTTATTAGCAGTTGACTACCTCAAAGTGTATAATCACACTTTTTTGGGAGATTAGCAAATTGAGCGATTTCTTCCGAGGTTAATTGCTCAAGAGGATCATTTGGAACTTATGGCCTCTCTTGTAGAAGGAGTCGTCTTCTTCTGATTATTATGTGAAAATACTTTCAGGACTCAGTTTGGATTTCCGCAAATAGTCTCAAGCAGAAGAAGCGGAACCGAGCATAAGTGATTTGCCCATTCACACACGATTAATTTGCAGGCACCTGGACAAAAAAACAGCAGCGAAAGACGCTGTCAATTATCTAGCTTCTTTCTCAAGTCTGCAAAGGGACTGTAAGTAGCTGGACCATTAACTGGTCTATTCGGACCGTGCCCTTTTTTATTACCTGTTGGCTTACGTTCTTCGCCTTTTTCAGGCGCGCCTGATTGAGTATTTGCCTTGGCAGATTCAAAATACTTCAGTTCTCGTGACAGATATCCCAAGAAGCGGGGAATATCATTATTTGAAAGCTTTTGAATCCTACATAACTCTTTGACCTTGTTAATGATCGTATGAAGATTATCTCCTGAGCCATCAGTCCTTATTTTCCTATATTGATTCAGATCTAATTTCCTTGCCTCATCAAATCCGAACTTCTTCGAGATCTCCATTAGTGTTTTAGCGGGCTTAGATAACTCTCCTCTATTAGCTTTAAAAAGCAAATCTGCAGTTTCGGACGCAAGTTCAATCAGCGATGAATTATCCCTCTTCAAGTTGCAGCACCATCCTTGAATCTTCTATGATTTTGTCCAGATTTTCCATGATGACTTTATCGCTACTGACACTCTGAAGATAGACATTAGCACAATCATTAATGAGTTCTGCGAGTTTTTCACCAGAGATAAGAGTTTCCTCCAGAGCTGTTACTTTCAGGAAGTTTTTCGGTTTCAAAGCCACGCTTCCAAATCCAATGTTTTTGCCCCTTCCCAGTTTCACTGCAAAACACTTTCTAGAAAATCCCATAGCAACGGCTAAGAGGCCAAATTCTTTCTTTGTTAGTCCCTTAAGAGTTATTTCGATGTTGAAACTGTTTCCAGGTTCAATTACTTCGTATGCAGAGTTTTTCTCTCCGGTATCCGAAAACACATGAGAGTAAATCTTGCCGACGTTTGTTTGAGTTGCATTCCCCTTCCATTGAGAAGGACCTAAAACAACAGTGATTTTCAAGTTGCTTTCGTCAACAAGGACGTCGTTAAACTGGACTCTACCGAGTTTTCCGAGAGTACCAAACATTGAACAAACAATGCAAAGTCTGTCGGTGCATGAAGCTGTTCCACTTCCAGCACACGAATTAGAAAGGAATTCCGCATATGTACGTATAGCACCTTTGAGTGATGACCCAGGGATTAGCACTCTTGTTCCTTCTCTCGATAGAACATTGGTTATTTTCCCCTCTTTCATCAGGAGATCTCCCTGAGTGAAGCATGTATTTGACCGCGTTACCGCTTCGAGCCTAAGCACTCCGTTTAAACGATTATTGCCTAGTGAATCGATGTGCGAAAACTCCCTCGATTCAATATGAGAAATGTTTTTGGGAATCAATAGTCTCATATATCCCTTTGGAGAGTCATTGTAATCAGGCATCAGGCTCCTCCTCTACTCTGATATACCTCATACCACCAGGCATCGAAAGGTCACTGACAAACTTTATTACGGGATTAGAAATGGGTATCTTCTTTCTGATGCCGCTACTTAGATAAACAACCCTTTCGTTGTTATTCTTTTTGTCGCTGATATAGATATCTCCGTAGAACCACACAAAATCCAGATGCTCATTGAAAGCTCTGAAGTAGAAATTGTAATCGAAACTATCATGCAGTTTATTGAATAGCTCTATACTTTCACCGGGGTTCATTTTGTCGAGTTGAAGAGCCATGTAGTCGTTAAAGATCACATAGAATAATCCTTCAGTGCTTTTTAATCTTTCGAGATGCTCAAGTCTGTCGTTCAACTGTCTCACCACGCTCTTGAAAGAGTGGAGTTGATGTCTAATTCAAATTTCTCTAATGCCTCGCCTGAAAACTCAAAACTGTATGGTGGAAATACATCCAAAGATTTGATTACGCTCAAAGGATCGTCTATAAATCCTCTGTTTCCATCCAATGAGGAGAAAGCGATTTTATCCCTATACTTTGAAAGGCAAGATATCTTTTCAATTTCAAGATGAACATGGCCAAAGCCTCTCGACTTTTGCCCGCCCGCTTTTTGATAACCATGATTTATGTGTGTAAAAGTCTTGAACAACAAAGCGAGCTGCCACCTTTCAGGATTTTTAAGAAATATACTTCCGAAGAACTTACCACCAGAGAGGCATTCTATATCGTAAAGAGCACCTCCTGCAACAGAACCAGACTTCCTGTCAATCTTTATTCCGTGTCTGATATTTAGATACTTCTCGATTTCGGTAACCGCTTTCATCTTTTCTTCTGGGGTATCTTCAGGCCTATAAGGAAAGAGATCATCGAACTTGACGATCGATCCAACGGCAGTTGAGCCGAACATTTTGCATGAATAACAGGAGTTTTGATATCTTTGCAAGCCATCATCTTCACTTTCGAGAAATATCATCTTGATTTCCTTCTCGATTTTCTTCTTTCCACAGTCAGCTCCCCTTTTATGGGAGAACCCGCACACGTCCTTTGACATCGCCTTCAATATGCCTTCAATATGGCTTCTGAAAACCCCCTTCATCGAACTACCAGGAACATAAATAGAGTAGCCGTAAGGTGTACTAATTCTGACGAATGGATTGTCGGGAGCTGTTGGGTCAGGCGAATCTCCGCCGGCTCGTATTACAAATGCTGTTCTTGGTTCGAGTGAGTAATCAATTTTTATGTGGCTTCTGAGTTCTCCAAAGAGTGTGCTCATATTATTACCTCCGCCATGTGATTTCTAGCAGCGAGCCTAAGACTATCAATCGCCTGTTCTGAGAGCTTGATCGCTCCACTTTCTTCCAATATGCTTTTCTTGTCGATCTTCTGAATGCTGAACGTTACATTTACTCTTCCGAGGCCGGCGGATTTCTTTCCTCCCAGTCTAATAAATCCTTGGTTCATTAGATCGAGAATCATCAATACGTATCCGACTTGATAATCATTAACGTTCTCGAGCAATATTTCTCCAACGAAGACTGTTCCAGGATTGACTACTTCAAAATCGTATTTTCTACCGCCTGCAGCGTTTTCAGTATCTCTTCTTATCATGACACCATCTCTAGTCGAAGTGAAACTCTCAGCTGGGTTGCCCCGTCTTATGGCATCACTTATGTAAATGTGTGAAGAAATCGATTGTGAACCGAAAAGAGAACATACTTCACAACTTTTCTCTATTTCTTGATACAATTCCTTATTTGAAGAATTGCTTGAAGTGGAACCACACGTTGAATTAGTGCTATCACAAACATAGAGTCCGCTCATTCGTAGAATTGCTTCAAGGTTTGATCTAAAGACTCCCTTCAGAGACGCTCCCGGAATAACTGCATTACCGTCAGGCATTCGCATTATTGCATTATCAGAATCTAGAGGTGAGATTGATTGGTTGCCTACTCCAATATGAAGAGGGGTCACCAGTTCTATCTCAATATCCAGAGTATACCGATTGACAAAAGTATCGAAGAATGTCATTCCTTCCCCTTCCCTTCTTTGACAAATTTAGCGAATCTTGCCATGTAACCGAAGTAGTGTGAAATGGCTTCGAGAAGTTCTTCTTTAGCGAATTTCTTGACTTCTTCTACCTCGTCTATCAGCCCTTTTCTGAACTGGGAAGGTTTTCTTCCAATCTGGTACTTCATAAAGTTCTCAAATTCCTCAATACAAGACGCTTGTCTTGCAACCTCACTGAATCTTCGCAATTGTGAGTCTGTTTCTGGCTTAAATTGGTTTTTTTGATAGTATTCCTCTGCCATAGTAACCAGCCTTCTCTTTTGATCAGCATTGATCATATCTATTCCTCCTTCACTTATAGATAACGAACTGACCGTATCCAGACCCGGTGAACTTTCCCAAACCTTTTATGTATAGCTTCTCAAGAATCTCGGCGGATTCTTCAACTGACAAATGAGTGTCGTAGATAATAACCGTTCCTGCAGAAACGACGTTCTGGAAAGCCTTAGGAGTGTTAGAGGCTGAAGACCAACCGGACGTATGAGAAGTTTTCAAGAGACTAAGTACAAGCTTGAACTCTTTCCCCATTAGCATTTCTATGGTTTCGTCTTTCTGAAGTATGAGATCCGAGGTCAGAAGAATCGGAACAAATGTGCGATCTTCTCCGGGCAGAACATTCTGGATACTCTTATTGAACCTCCTTATTTCTTCGGTCAGATCGATGTTGTATTTTCTAATTTCCACAACTCTTACAAGCCCAAATCCTCTGGTCTTTGAATTACCAATGTACAGCCAATCTTCATTGAGCAGACTCAGAAGTGATTCCGACTCAGATCTGAAGAGCCCCGACATTTTATTATGGAAATACGTATTATAAGTTCTCAGTGATCCATCCTTTGCACTTCGTAACTTACTGTCAAGCGATACCTGCGTTGACGTATCGCCTTCTCCAGAATCAAAAACTCCAATTCTCGGGACATGCCATTTTCCGGTTCGGTCAAGTCTCTTGCCTTCTCTAATGTTTCTTACGGAGAATTTCTTGCCTCTGCTATTCTCAATGCTGGATATTAGTATAAACAGTAGTTGATCGAATATTTCATCAGAGTCTTCAGAATACTTAGCCCTAAGAATCGAGTCCGGCGAGAGATATGCGATGGCATCGTTTATCATTGGATACAGATTGGGGAATTTCACTTTTTCCAGCAGAAATATCTCTTTGAATTCTTGAGTGGTTTTCGGGAATCGTGCAGCGTATGCTCCTCTTAGGGTAGATCCCGGGATGTATTTGGCAGAGTTGTACAGGTAAGACTTTGTTCTTTCCGAGGTAACCAGAAAAGGTTCCATCGGTTCGCATATTATCTGTGCTACTCTTGCTTGGGGAATATTCGTTATGCTGCTTTTCTCGACTTTGCC
Organism: Mesotoga infera; assembly: GCA_011045915.1. Lineage (NCBI taxonomy): Bacteria > Thermotogati > Thermotogota > Thermotogae > Kosmotogales > Kosmotogaceae > Mesotoga > Mesotoga infera. The sequence continues at coordinate 1,088 of DSBT01000016.1, read as the reverse complement.
AGTTAGTCTGATGTCTATAAAGCCGTATCCAGCAGACTTCTTTGAACCAAGTTTCTTTGTGAGAGAGAGTAAAAGAGCAAAAACCTTCTCCTCGCTAGAAGTCATAGGTGAAACTGCAAATACATTTCCCTCGAACTTTACTCCAGTATTCACGGCACGTATCTTAAACAGCTTCTTATTGCTTACTGTCCTTGTCTTTCTATCCATAGAAATATGAGTACGCTCAAGGAATAGGTTTGAGATGTGCGGTGACTTAACCGACAGTTCGGAAAATATAAGCTTCCCTTGGTTTTCGGAATCGCCAAAAAGAGAGTTGATTTCGGCTGCGTATTCGCTCTTTAGCATTGGTGAGACTTCTCTAAATGCTCCCTTTATGGCAGAACCTGGAATTATCGGAAGGTTTTTCTTCATTGCAATGTCCTTTGACCAGACATCGCTTCCCGAACTCGAGCCAATAAGTAGAGGCGATTTAGTTTCAACCTCGATGTTGTATATCACGCTCTCACCCCATTCTGCAATGACATCGCTTTACTGAGTTCCATCAAAGCCAGCACTCTGCTCTCAATTTCGGTTTTTGAAGTGTCACCTATCAAGAAGTACTTGTTGATCATTTCCGCAATACTTTTTCCGAAGTCATGAGTTCTTTCTCCATGAACGAAGAAGTATTTCATGTTCAGCTTAGCCACCAGAGGATCATCTATCATGCATGAAATTATCTTATGAAGGAAGTTTGAGAATTTTCTAGGATCATCTTGTCTTATGATTTGCAGAATCTCTTCAAACTCACTCATCGGCAAGCCTTTTCCTAGGATTTCCTTTACCCGGTGACTAACATCCGGAGCTGTGAAAGAATGCTCCTGAACAGGGTTGAGAGAGTTTTGAAGCAACATTCTGAATGCAACATAATTACCGGGATTAGAGTAGTTAGCCTTGTATGCAGCTTTTTTGGCTGATTTCAACAATTCCTCAACTACTTCAAAAATGAATCTTACTGGAAGCTTTTTTGGAACCAGCGCCATTCCACAGCAGAAACCTATTCCGAGTGCTTTGAACTCTTTGTCGATATTCTCGGTGAGTGTTTCATATAC
>DSBT01000015.1 GCA_011045915.1 Mesotoga infera | reverse complement strand
TTCAAAAAACTGTGGAAGAGATAGCCCGAAAGAGGGGATTTGATCCCGGAGCCGGAGTGTATGGGAAGAAGGTTACTACCAAAGAGTAGCCTGATATCACTATCACTGTTCTTCAATAAGGCCTGTGCTCGAAACGATCTGAAGAACAAGCCGAAGACTTCGAGTCCTGAAGTACTCTTATTGCCAGAAGTCACGGAAAACCCTCAGCTACGCATCGAGCGAAGCACTTCATTAACTAAGACTCTTTACGAACTAACTCCTGTAAACAGGTTGCCAATCATCTCATACTTACCATGAATCATTCTAGAGAAAGGTTGCACATATCAACCCCACTAGCGGATGGACCTGAAGAATCTCGATTTCACTCGCGCCACAGGCCTCGAAAACTTCTCTCATAAATGAAATGCTCGCCGGGTGATCTGTTTCGCTGTCGTCGAAATAGACTTCGTCCCACGCATCCCTGTGCTTACCAGGATCGTCGAACCACATAATATCACCTATGACGATTCTCCCGGGTCTCACCAGCATTTTTGACAAACCAGAGACGGCCTGCTTCTTCATCGGATCAGTAAGATGGTGAAGAGAATAGATTGCGACAACCTTATTCACATTTCTCCGAAAAACATCCGTCTCTTCACAGGGGTCCTCAAAGGAGCCCCTGAAGAATTCAACATTTTCGACACCAGAACTCGCCACATTTATTCTGGCGTCTTCCAACATTCTTCTACTTATATCTATTCCAATGACTTTCTTGCAGTAAGGACTCGCAGCCACAGCCCATCTTCCCCGACCTGTCCCAATGTCCAGCAAAGTGTCTTCCAAACCCAGCTCAAGATAGTCAAGCGCAAGCGCTCCTACCATAGCAATTATGTCTCCCTTGAATGGGTCGATGTCTGCTATCGGGGAGGCCTCGGGAAGGTTGTCAAACTCCCGCTCCAATTTTCTTCGATCGTACTGATGCTCCAATTAGCTCACCTCATTACTGCATTCATCTCTTATTGATTATACCTCAGAGCTGAAAACCGAGAAGAAAACGTTGGAACGGTGCTATGCAATCCCTGTCTCTCTTCCCTCTCTAAAACTCCTGTAAGCAGAACAAACTACCTTCAAGGCCTGTAATCCATCTTCCCCTGTCGTAAACGGGTTTCTACCTGACTTGAGCACTTCAACAAACTCCTCAATCAACAGTTGATCTAAATTATCACCGTAGTTCTCCCAGCTTGAACCAGTTTCATTTGAATAGACTTCGATTTTCGAATTGAAGACGTCCAGAAATAGAGTTCCCTCTGTTCCTACAATGCGCAACGTAACATCTCCCCAGTAAGGGTGTGCCCTTGGTCTCGACCAGCTGCAGTCTAATGTCATATACTGGCCCGTCGAGAGCTTAAACATCTCTAGTCCACAATCCTCGACCTGAATACCGTGTATCAGGGTGCCGAAAGTAGCGTAGACAGTTGTGAATTCACAGTCAAGAAGCCACCTCACAATGTCTACCACATGAACGGTATGATCCATCACGGCTCCTCCTCCGCTTAGCTCGGGATTTGTGAACCAACCGCCAGGCATTCTCCCATGGTTAGTTCCGACAAGGTTGATTATATCGCCCAGAGAACCGGCCCTTATGATCTCTTTGGCCTTTCTGATAGAAGCGCTGTACCTAACCGGAAAGGCCATCTGAAGTTTAGCGTTATTTTCCTTGCAGATCTTCACCATTGCATCAGCGTCTTTAACGGTTGTCGCTATCGGCTTTTCGCAGAGAACATGTCTTCCCTTTAGGGCTGCGATCTCAACGTACTTCCTGTGAGTCGAGTTCTCACTGGTCACTATCACTCCGTCGCTTTCGGCAACGAGTTCTTCGGGATGTTCGTAGGGCTTTATTCCAAGATCTTTGCAGGCTTTGTTCATTCTGGATCTGTCGTCGTCGTAAAGCCCTGTTATTTCGACATTATTCATTCCATTCAGCGTTCTTGCATAACTGTAACCGTGCATATGAGCAATACCGAGAATCCCGATTTTCGTCATCTCAGTACACCTCCGAAAGTTCGACCGGTCTGAGCAATCTTGCCGACAGGTTGGCCGCCAGTGCGATTCTCAACGACTCGATGGCCTCTCTTCCGTTCACAGGCACTTCCTTATCTTCATCAACCGATAGCATGAACGATTTCAGCTCAGCAGCGTACGGATCGAAATAAGCTGGATTTTCCTGTGCGTATTTTGGTTTTCCCTCGATCGAGGTTTGCAGCTTAAGTGTCGTTTCTCTCTCGTAGCTGTTGGTTATCATTCCCTTAGTGCCGACGAACTCGTAGAATGTTCCGAAGTTGACAGGCATCCCGAACGGCTCGGCCCAGCTGCCTTCAACGTGAGCCAGAGCACCGGATTCGAACTTCATAATTGCCATCCCATGATCGAAAGAGCTTTTCTTCTTCTTGGAACTCAGCATGGAGGACCTGGCTTCCACCGTGATCACTCGACCGAGTAGTGTTCGAAGAAAATCAAAATCGTGAATGGAAAGATCGACAAAGACACCTCCGCTCTTTTCTGGATCCGCAAACCAATTGTCAATCCCATGAGAGGGAAAAGATCCGCCTCTGTAAAGCCTCGCCATCATAATCTCACCGATATCTCTTGCAACTGAGAGTTCCTTTACCACACTATATTGCGGAAAGAAGCGTACGACGTGACCTACCATGAACTTCTTGCCGCTCTCTTTAGCCGCCTCTTCCATTTCTCTGGCGTCTTCCAACTTTAGAGCGACGGGCTTTTCACAGAAAACGTGTTTGCCAAACTCCAATGCCCTGATGGCAAGTTCCCTATGAGTAAATGTAGGCGTGCAGATATCCAGAATATCTATGCCGTCGTTTTCAAGGACTTCGTCAAAGCTGGCAACAACCGCTCCACAACTCTCCGCGAGCGCTCTTGCCCTGCTTGCGATCGGATCGACTATCCAGAGGTTACTTGTCTGATTCATGGCCCTGTAAGCCCTCGCGTGGACGTTCCCCATCATCCCGGCTCCAAGTATAGCTATCGAGTGCATCGAACCCCTCCTGTCTCGACGTAAAACGCAGTTTTCCAGAACAGCAGGAGACGCTCCTCATCCACAAACCAGAACACTACAGCTTCTCCACTTTCATGTTCATAACGGTCATTTTTGCGTTTTCGAGCCCAAGGAAGTCATCCCTTGAAACTCCTCGGAAGTTTTTTCCAAACATATCATACAGATGTGAAGAAATGCTGATCTCGGGCAGTCTTCCTATGAACCTCTCGCCATCAAACAAGAACGCCAGCTGGGCAGGAGTCGCAAAGTGACCATCCTGAGTGAAGTCTCCGCCGCTGGCGATAAGAACAAAGATAGCCTTCTGACCTCTCAAAAGCTGCTCTATAGTCTCTTCCGATTCAGAGAACTTTAGCATCGGCATTCCAAGTTCAGGTAGACCATCGAATTCTCCACCGGCAGAGCCAGTTAGAGGCAAGCTGAAAGTGGACGCCGTTTTCTTATCTGTATAAGGGGATCTTATTACACCGTTTTCGATCAAGGCAAATCGATCGGCATCATTTACCGTTCCTTCCGAATCGAAGAAAGGTTCATTGAAACTGTCCAAAACATTTCTGGTCTGCAAAACCGTGACCTTATCAGAGAAGACTTTCATACCAGTCTTCCCGGAAAACAGCGATCCACCCGTTGCAAACAACATTCCATTTAGGGACTCATATAGTTTCTTGTAGTAGGTGATATCGTCTGACATGAACACCACCGGATATTCTCCCTCTTCGATTCCATCGAGCTGATTCTTGTAGGCTTCACAGACCATGTTAGTGAGTTCAATAAACCTCTCCTTCTGGAACTTCCTGCCCTCGTAACCTGTCATCGCATCGATAATATTCGATGATTTCTTGTCTTTTATTACGAGTGAGAGACTTAGCGATTCTCGCGAGGATTTGAGATCAAGGCCCAGATTGTTTCTCAGTTGAGACTCAATCTTACTACTTCTGAAGATGTGACTGAAGCTAAACTCGGGTTGATCGGTCCTTAGCTCTTCGAGAATCTCCTCCGTTGCATCAAGCAGCTCCGCACTGTCTTGCAGATCGGACTGGACACATTCCTCCCGTTCCAGCTCTTTCGTCGCCTCGGAAGGATAAGGAATTCCCAGCTCCAGAGACAGTTTAGCTCTTGCATTCAGCTCTCTTTCATCGCATTCGCCAAGCGAACCTGCAACTCCCATCGACTTACCGTCGTAAAGCCGAACAGAAGTACGCAGAATGTCTTTTTTTCTCAGTGAGCTTACACGAGTCTGAACTATTTTAACCGCATTCTCTGTATAATGGACTACCAGCTTCTCTTCTGTCATAGATGGCACCTCCTTAATGAACGTTAAGCGAACGGACTCGAACAAAAGGTCCGCCAAATCCAACTGGAAGAGGATACTGCTCCATCTTTCCACACCCTCCAAGAGAGAATGAGAGAAGTCTGAAATCCTCAGTAAGCCCTTCTATCTCGTTCAACGTCTGGAAAACGCTCCCGGTCACAACGGAAATCTTCACCGGCTCCGTGATCTTTCCTTCTCTTATCAAGTAAGCCCTGTTTGGTGCAAGCGTAAAGGTCGACATTCCAGACCCGTGATTCAGGGAATCGACAAAAATCCCATCCTTAATTTCGGAAAGAAGTTCTTCTAAAGACAATTCTCCGGGAGATATGAAAGTTGTTGTCATCCTCACTACTGGTTCATACTCGAAGCTGACAGCTCTGGCGTTTCCCGTCAATTCTTCTTCCAGAGTAGCTGCCGTTTCTGCGCTATGCAATCTGCCCGACAGATAACCGTCTCTTATCAAGTAAGTTTCGACCGCCTTCGTTCCTTCGTCATCGAATACAACATGCCCAACTCCCGATTTGTTTCCATCGTCAATGATTGAGAGTATTTCACTTCCGACTTTTCGCCCAATCTTCCACTCTTCCATCATGGTTCTGTCTCCAAGCATGAAGTCAGCTTCGCTCTTATGTCCAAAACTCTCATGGGCAAATACACCTGCAGCTTCAGGAGACAGAATAACCGGATATTTTCCTGGCGTGACGGCTTTGGCATTTCTTATGAAATCTTCAGAGGTCTTGACTGTCTGCCCGACTTCCTCGTGGAGATCCTTAATCACATCCAGCGTATTTCCCGCCAGATCGAATCTATCCATGAATTGCTCTTCTCCACAAACCATCTGATAGAGCAGTCTGAAGCCGACACGTTGATAATCAAATGTGAGATCAGCACCTTTGCTTGAAAAGAAGCTCTTGACAACTCTCTGATCAATATACTGACCTCTCCAGAATTTCACAAGCTCTCTCTCTCCAATGAGAGGGAAGTAACTAGAGAGCAAATCAAATTTCTCTCTGAGAGAGACTTGGGAGAAATCTTCATCCTTTTCGTAGCTCAAATAGGATCCCTTGTTGACTTCGAACTTGCGAACGATTCTGTTTTCTTCGATATCGGGATTCTTCTTTGCCAGACAGGCAAGTCTATCCAGTTCCTCTTGAACGGAATCCAGATTCGTAGTCGAGCTATAGTACCACCTTTCTCCATCAAAGACCCTTATGAAGGCCGCGACATACTTCTGCTCTTTCATGTTATCAGTACGCCCCAGAGTAACTATGATGTCGCTCTTTGAAACGTCCTCGACTCTCACATCGGAGTAAAGATTATCCGGAAAACTATACATACTTCACCTCCAGCAGTTGTTCAACAAAAGTATATAACGGGATAGACAGACCTCGGTTAAAAGGTTGCCATAACCAGCCGTCCGAAGGCAGCGTAGATCCAAATCCTCTATTGACTCGGTGATTTGATTAAGAATCTGTTTTCAGTCTGATTGTAATTTTCGATCAGCATTCCTATTTTCTTGCCAAGCATCTCGTGACGATCTTCAAGAAGAGTGCATGGTGAAAAGCTCGTCATGAAGAACACATAGTCAGATACGATAAGAATTATCAATGTGGACTACTACTTTCGCGCAGTCATGCCCCAGTACTGAGGGTATTCTGTCGCTCCTCACTCCCCTGATTCTCTTGACCTCAAGAGCACTGAAGTTTGAGATTCCTCTGGCAATCTCTTCGCCTTCTATCGAAGATATGCTTACAACTTCTCCCTCGGAGAAGTCTCCATGAACATCTTCCACGCCTACGGCAAGGAGGCTCTTCCCTCTTCTAATTGCTCCCTCGGCTCCCCGATTTATCTTGATTACACCCTTAGGAGTCGATAGAAATCCAATCCAGGCCTTTCGCGCCCCAGGCGACTCTATTGGAGTGAAGACAGTACCGATATCTCCACCCTTAACAAAACCCTCAATCTGCCCGAGCTCTCTACCGTTGCATATGCAGCTCCTGATTCCACTCGCAGATGCGGCCCGTGCGGCTCTTATCTTGGTATCTATACCTCCAGTACCCCACGACGAGCTTTCAATCTTCTTCAGCCTCCTGGACTCATCAAATATCGAGATAATTTCACCATTCTCGCCCACCACTCCTTTGACGGTAGACATCAGGACAAGCAAATCTGCCTGCCATCCAATTGCAAACATTGATGCAAGTATGTCGTTGTCTCCAAACATTATCTCCTCGGTGGATGTCGTGTCGTTTTCATTGACTACAGGAACCAGTCCAAGCTCCAGGAGTCCAATAAGAGTGTTTCTCAGGTTAAGGAACCTTTTTCTGTCGCCGAAGTCGTCCCTGTTTACTAGAATCTGCGCTATCTTCTCCCCAAAGAGCCCAAAGACTGTTTCATAGAGCTTCATTAGCTGAACCTGACCCGCTGCACAAAGGGCCTGTTTCATGTAGAGATCACTGGTCGGTTTCCTTCCTTCAAGATAACCAAAGCCGGCCGCCTTTGCGCCGGAAGACACTAAAACAACTTGATTATCGTCAGCCTTGAGCATAGAAATTTCCCTCGCAAGCTCGGCTATATACTTCTTGTCAATTTCCCCATTCTTTCTTACCAGCAAATTTGAACCAACCTTGAGAACAATCCTAGACATTACTTTCTCACCTGGTTGTCGCCCAGTACAGTGTACTTGTAGCTGGTGAGTTCCTTAAGACCAAAAGGTCCACGGGCGTGAAGTTTCTGTGTGCTTATACCTATTTCACTGCCAAATCCGAATTCTCCTCCGTCTGTGAAACGAGTTGATGCATTTACATAAACGGCGGCGGAATCCACAGCTTTCAGAAAATATCTTGAGTTGGCATAATCATTTGTTAAGATGGCCTCAGAGTGCCCCGTTGAATATTTCTCGATATGCGATACCGCGCCCTCTACGTCTTCGACTATCTTCACCGCCAGAACGAGATCGAGATACTCTGTAGAATAGTCCTCCTCAGTTGCAGGTAGCATTTTCCAATATCTTATGGACTCAGTACAGCCTCTGAGCTCTACACCTTTTTCAGTTAGGACCTCCGCGACACGGGGGATAAACTCAGCCGCAATCGCCTTATGAACAAGAAGCGTTTCAACTGCATTACAGGTTCCTGGTCTTTGTGTCTTCGAATTATCGACTATTTCCACTGCTTTTTCTAGATTAGCGTTGTAGTCGACGAATATGTGGCAATTGCCCGTTCCAGTCTCTATTACGGGTATTCTCGAATTATTGACTACATACTGTATCAGCCCTGCGCCGCCCCTGGGTATTATCAGAGATAGATACTGATTCATTTTCAGCATCTCTTCCACCGCTTCATGAGTCGTGTCTTCAATCAGCTCCACCGAACAGTCTGGAAGTCCCGACAAAGTAAGAGCCGTCTTTATTGCGGAAACGATTGCCTTGTTTGAGTTAATTGCATCGCTTCCTCCTTTTAGAAGGACGGAATTACCGGACTTAATCGCGAGTATGGAGGCGTCGACGGTTACGTTCGGTCTAGACTCATATATCATGCCTATCGCCCCGATCGGAACTCTCTCTTTTGAAATAAGCAGCCCGTCTTTCTGAACCCATGAGGTTTCTATTTCGCCAACCGGATCTGGCAGAGCGGCGACATTCTCGCATGATTCGATCATCTTCGCGATCCGATCTTGAGAAAGAGAGAGTCTATCTACAAGCGACTCCTTCACTCCCTTCTTTCTTGAATTCTCAACATCAATGGAATTGGCCTGAAGGATCTTCTCCCTCTGAGTCTCGAGTTCTCGGGAGATACACAAGATCGCTCCATTCTTCTCTTCTGTATTGAGCAACCTAAGCTTCCTCGAGGCCGCTTTTACTTTCTCACCTTTATCGAGAAGATCTGTCATTCGTCACCTCCAGCTCCGAGTTTATCTCTTTAGCTCTAAGATAAGTGTCGAACAACGCCTTCATTATGGTACCTCTCAATCCTTCTCTTTCCAGCGAGTAAATTCCCTCGATGGTTGTCCCCCCCGGTGAGGTAACAAGATGACGGAACTCGCCTGGGTGATTGCCCTTCACCTTCAGCAGCTCGACAGACCCTCCCAGAGTGCCAAGAATCAGCTCTCTGGCAACATCGTAGGATAGTCCCATCTTCAAACCTACGTCTATCAACGACTCTACTATAACAAAAACAAAGGCCGGTCCACTCCCGCTCAAAGCGGTTACTGCGGCTAGATCCTTTTCACGGACCTCAACAATATCGCCCATCGTCAGAAGAATTCTCTCAACGTCTCTCTTGTCACTTCCAGTCAGTGAGTTCGAGCAGACAAAACCCGTAACTCCACGGCCAATAGCACTCGGAACATTTGGCATGATTCTGGCGATCTTCTCCAAACCGGTCTTTTCAGAAATCAGATTGATTTCTATCCCTGTGATTGTGCTTATAATAATAGGGCAAGAGTTCTTGCCGTTAATTATCTCCGAGAATAGCTCCAGGCAATCCTGAGGTTTAACAGCAATGATAACATGAGTACAGTTCGACAAAACTTCATCCGGGCTCGAAGCAATTCTGACTCTGTCGTCTTCTCCCGAATAGTTTGAAAGGCGCTCCTGATTTCGATCATGCAAATAGAGTCTATCGAGATCCTTTAGTTCTCCAAGAAGCCTACCAGCAAAAATACTGCCTATGTTTCCTACTCCGATAATTCCTATTTTCATTTTCTCCTCCCCAATCATTCCTCAATGGGAACAAACGATCCTGGAGAAGTTATAGAAAATTCCCAGCAACTCCTCCTCTGAGCCAAGTGCGGTTTCTTCGGGATGAAACTGAACACCAAATCTAGTACCATCCTGAGAGGCAATTCCCTGGATAAAAGTCGCGTCTCCCCACGCAATCTGTTCGTACCCGAAGGGAACATAGGGAAGACCATAGTTGTGTCGTTGATATGCTTCAACTTCGCGCTTCATTCCAGAGAAGAGCTGGCATGAGTTACTTAGCCGAATCCTTGAGACTCCAAGCTCTCTGGACACTACAAGTGATTCCTCAGATAGCCGGGCCAATATCTGCATTCCCAGACAAATTCCTAGAACGGGACCAGGAAAACTCTTTACATAAGTGGCACCTTGCGTCGGCACAACTCCTTCGAAATACCCGCTCATCGAAAAACCGCCCGTAAGGACCAGCCCATCGCAGCAGAATTCATCTTCAGGAAACCCCTTCAAAAAGGTTTTCCAGGTTTTGAACTCGACACCTACCATCTCCAGAGCGCTTTCAACCGGAGATACCGCTGTTTCAAAATCAACATCGTTAACCAAAATGCAGATCACGCCACTTACCTCCGCCAATTGCGGTTATTATAGCACTTCAAGACGCACAGATTCTCTCGGAGAAGCTACAAGATTTGTTGAATCAAACGCTTTCCTTAAAAATCAAACTAAAAATAGATAGATCAAATTGGAGGTTGAACGCATTGACTAGACATCTTAAAAACACAAAGGAGATTATTCAGGAAGCTCGCCATTTCTCGTCTTTCTCGGCATCTTCACAAGCGAGGAACAACACCTAATTCATTCGCCATGCGGCAATTAAGGGTGTGATGTCACCTTCCCTGCTACCGGACAAACCGGGCGGCAGAGACTGCCATCTCTTTGGGCTCTTGTCAGGCAGACTCTTCCTCGAGAAAGGTTGAGGTTTTGGTTCACCAAACTCTGGTTGAAGCATATCTCTTGAATCACTTATCGACTTCAGGAATTCGTTCCCTTCATACTTGATTCAATTTCCAACCCGAAGGCTGTCACGTATTGAGATGTGAACTTCAGAAGCAAGACTGCACGGATTAACGGGAAAGGATCTCTTTCTCGCTTCATCTACTAGAATCGGAGGATTGTTCTACATCCTCTTTCCCAGTAAACTGTTGAATATGAAGACCTCACCTCCGGATTTTGTTGTGATTGTTTTGTAGGCGATCTCATGGTACGCCCTTATTCTTCTCACAGTTCTTGTGCTTGATCGCATTGCAATTGAATCGGTTATTGCCTGATTATGTGTAAATCGTACACCCTTCAAGAATGAACCATCAGTAATCCCGGTTGCACTGAAGACAACTTCCTCGCCATCTATAAGGTCCTTTGTTCCGTAGACTCGATCGAGTTCAAAAGACGAATTATTGACCTTTTCAATCTCGCCGGAATCCCTTGGCCAGCATTTCACCTGAATTTCTCCCCCCATGCACTGAAGCGCAGAGGCAGCGAGAACGGCTTCGGGCGACCCTCCTATTCCCATGTATATCTCCGTTCCTCCATCTGGCAGAGCAGTCGCGATTGCGGCAGCAATATCTCCATCATTTATCAGCCTGATTCTGGCTCCTACAGTTCTTACTGCCTCAACCAGAGGATAATTCCTCTCTCTGTCCAGCATAGTGACGGTCAGTTCAGACACTTTTACGCCAAGAATTGCAGCAGCAATACGCAGGTTTTCTCGTGGAGTTGCTTCTATATCAAGATTGCCAGCAAGTTCCTTTCCAACGGCCAGCTTGTCCACATAGTAAGTCGGAAGAGGAGCGATTTTCCCTCCTTCAGTCGCCGCGATGACGCTTAATGCATTTGACCTTCCATTTGCCACCAGTCGCGTACCATCAACGGGATCGACTGCTATGAGTACTTCGGGATCGTCGTCACTCCATTTGCCTACATGTTCTCCCGCAGCCAGCATTGGCGCCTGGTCCTTCTCTCCTTCGCCAATAACGATTGTTCCTTTCATCTCAAGAAGATCGAGAATCCCCCTCATTGCGTCGACAGCTCTTTGATCAACAGCTTCCTTATTACCTCGACCCAGATAGACACTAGAGAACAAAGCCGCCGCTTCAGTTACCCTCACCATATCAAGGGTTATTTCCGGAATCAATACAATCACCCCCTGCTAAATCATAGCATCGGAATGCAGTTTTTTCGCCGACTCTCAACTCATGGAAGCCAAAGCAGGAAATCTTGTCGCCGAGAGCATAAGAGTCCCATTGCTCTTAATCTGGCATTCTGAAGACATCTTGCCGAGAAATAATTCTGGGTGTGGAGTAGACATCTACCAAACTTATGCACGAAGCGCGCAGAAGATGAGCGAGAAAGTTCCAACAGAGCGCCCCGAAAATCGAAACGTCTTGGGAGAAGAGATTTCTAAATGCTATAAGTGAACTGCTTTCATTCGCAACCAAACGGATAACATCGGTGATATCATCTTGTTAAGAGCGACTCTATTTGCAGGACATCGGAAACAACAACTGATTCTTTCGTTACGTGCAATTACGAGGAGGGGATTATATGCGTAAATTGTTGATTGCTGGCTATCTCTTACTGGTTCTTGTTACTGCCTTTTCTTTCACACAGGATCTTCCTGAGCAGGTATTTGTTTCCCGAGGAGATCTGATTTCCGTTCTCGGAAAGCAGATAATTGAGGATTCAGACATCTGTGTCGTTAATATTCAGGTGCCTTCTATCAGCGGATTGAAGGATAAGCCGTTTCAGGACTATTTGAATGCAACTCTGGAATCGGAAATCGCTCAATATAGATGTGAAATCGAAGAGATGGCCAGAAAGGCCTTTGAGGAATCGAAGACATCTGAATGGCCCTTCAGGACTTTCGATGTCTATGTAGTCTACTCAGCATATGTGAGCGACGGAATTCTAACCTTGGATATGGTCTTCAGCGAATTCACGGGCGGGGCACATCCCAATGCATCGAGAAGAACATACAATATTGATTTGTCGAAGTCTCGACTTGTGGCTTTGCACAATATTCTCGGCAATAGGGCCGTTGAAGATGCATTGAATGAGTTAATAAAGTCAGAGATTGCAAAGCGCGAGGATCTTTGGCCAGATTACTTCGACGGAGTTACGTCGGATCAGCTCTTCTACCTGAAGGCGGGAAGACTGTGTGTATGCTTTCAGCCTTACGACATAGGTCCCTGGGCTTCGGGACTGTCGGAGTTCTGCTTTCCTCTGAAAGAACTGCTCAACCAGAGATGAAGAAGGCTTCCTTCACTGAAATAGAGCTTTCGGGAGTGCTCCTTCCTGTGACTCGTTGACACCAATAATCATTGATGGT
>DSBT01000014.1 GCA_011045915.1 Mesotoga infera | reverse complement strand
TCGGAAGATCAAGAGAACTATGGGCCGTTGAGCGGTTTCCCGCTGGCGAAGAGAAAGGAACTGGATGCTGAAACAAGTTCAGCTTGACGGGATGCAAGATTCTCAGTACGATGCTAGATTGGTTGTACGTCAGGAATTGTTGGTTAAGCGAACTTGCCCGAAGTGTTCCTTTTCCCTCGCGTATCCCAAACGCAATCTTAGTCTCCCTAGACTCGGATTTGTGTGATAGTCTCAGCTCAAGGTCTTCCGACAACCTTTAGAATGAAGAGAAGGAATGGATTGAATGGGTTCAAACGCAGAAAGACTTGTCAAAGTACAGAAAGCAATAGAGAACACGCGTGAAAGGCTGCACTCTTGTGACCTTTGCCCTAAGAAGTGTCATGTGAACAGGTATGAAACTCCTGGTTCCTGCATGCAGAGGATTGAACCAAGAGTTTCAGCAGCAGTACTGCACTTTGGGGAAGAACCACCTTTGGTGAAGGAAGGCGGTGCAGGTGCAGTCTTTTTCAGTGGCTGCACAATGAGCTGCCTCTACTGTCAAAACTTCGCTTTCAGTCAAAAGAACGCAGGCAAGGTCTTTTCATTTGAAGAGCTATCTCGACACTTCATGAAGATTCAGGAGGAAGGGGCCGCTTGCATCGATCTCGTCACTCCAACTCCCAATTTGTATGGCTTCCTCAAAGCCTACGAACTTGCACTTGAGGAGGGCTTTTTCCTTCCAGTAGTGTTCAACACTAGCGGTTATGAAGAAGTAAGTACTTTACAGCTTCTCGATGGAATCGTCGATATCTATCTAACAGATATAAGATACACCAACGATGCGGTTGGAGAGAAATATTCCCTTGTCCCCGATTACTGGACTGTCACAAAGAAGGCGGTGAAGGATATGTTTAGACAGACTGGCTCATTCAGAGAAGAAAGAATGCGAGGAGTTATTGTCAGGCATCTTGTTCTACCTGAAGGAATAGCGGGTACAGAAGAGATGGCGGAGTTTGTTGCCTTTGAATTGTCTTCGTCCGTTCCCATATCGCTTATGTCACAGTATCGACCAGTTTACAGGGCGAGAGAGCACTACGAACTATCGAGAAAAATCTCGGAAGAGGAATACGATTATGCACTTGATGTGATAGATAGATTTGGTCTCACTGGATGGATGCAGCATTTCGAATCTAAGGAGAATTTCAGGGCCAAACCTTTGAGGTGGGACTAGATGATTTTCATAATCTCGTTTTTTCTGTGGATCACCTTTTTTGGAAGATTCACTCTAGCCTCGGCGGTATCGGGTTTGCTAGTATCTGTCCTCGTGCAATATGTATCTGCAAGGCTTATCCGACCCGGTCCGGTCTTCGGCACCGTATTTCGAATTATGCTCGCTTTGCCTGTTGCAGTCTTCCAATCATTCAGAATTATCTTCTCGAAACCCGTATTCACGGTAAGAAGCGAAAAGGTACCGGAAAACAGAATCGTTGAATTTGGGAAGATCATCTCTATTACAATGACCCCTGAGGAAGTTGTCATTTCGAAGGACAGGGAAGGGCTGTTGATCCACGAGGTGAAAAAGTGACCTTCTATATCACAATGGCGGCAATAATTTCTTCTATTGCGATGCTGGTCTGGTTTGCCGCAAGTAGTGATCCCTGGAAGCTACTAATAGCCTACTCTTCCATTTCGACAAGGCTTCTTATTGGCGTCATTTTTATTGAAATGGTTACCGGAGTTGATTTCGTGTCAAGCGTTGCGCTGCTTTTTCTTATACTCAATACAAGTGGTACGATTATAGCTGCTTATTATCTTGGAGTCAGAAGATGACGAGAATCGTGGGGTACCTATTTCTGATTCCGGGTCTATTTTTCGTTTTCGCAGGTACACTCAGGGCCATCCTGGCGCACACAATCATCGGGACTCTCCATTTCTTAACGGTTGCCGACACTGTCGGACTTATATTCATAGTCATCTCTGCTTCTTTCTTTGGCCTGCTGACGATAATTGAGATGCTAGCATTTATCGTCGCTTTGATGGTCACCGGACCGCTTGTAACTCACGTAATTGCCAGGGCATTTATCAACTCGGGGGGAAAAGAGAGATGAGTTTCGTCTTAATCGGAATCAGTTCTCTTTATCTTGTTAGCGCGATAATCGTCCTTTCATCAAGGACTAACTT
>DSBT01000013.1 GCA_011045915.1 Mesotoga infera | reverse complement strand
TAAGTCACGGAGGCTTTCTGTCAATGACACTTCCCTTCGTCTGCAACGGGATCGACCCCAGGAGTTTTTTCTCGAGATCAGGCATTTCGATAACAAACTGTGCAATTACAACTGTGAAAGCTCAAATAGATAACGGCTCACTTTCCCTCGAACTAGACGATTGGGCCAATACGTCGCACATGCATCTGGATTTTGAGAGAGAACCAATTGAAAATATATGGAATGCTGAAAGTAGAGAGAACGTTAACCAGAAAGAGAGGTGATAGTTGTGAGAATCGGAATAATCGCCTATTCGAAGACCGGAAATACACTGTACGTTGCCGAGAAACTGAGAGATAAGCTGATCTCTGCAGGGAAAGAAGCATCTGTGATAAGGCTGAGATCTGAGACTCCCGATCTCGAAAGATATGAGGGGCTTGTCTTTTGCTCTCCAGTGAATGGTGGAGCACCCGCAGATACTATGAAGAGCTATCTTGCCAAAGTGAAGTCACTCGAAGGAAAGAAGGTTGCCCTTATGGCAACGGGTCTCTTCCCGGCAGCTTTGGGAAGGAGACAGACGCTTGCATACATGAAGAAAATCTGTAAAGAGAAAGGGGCAGAGATCTGCGGAGAGGCCAGTGTTGGATGGTGGAGCTTTGGTCGAGGGAGAAAGATAGAGAGGTTGGTAGCTGATCTCGCTTCTTGTTTCTAATGACGAATGATCACTATCCGTGTGTGCATATCAAAATCACAACTGCCGGCCAAATTTGACTTCATACGATTTACTAATCAGTTCAAGCAGATTTCTCACAGAACCTCATTTTGAAGATATTCCTTTTACAGAGGCAGAAGTTATTGGTTTTGAGAAAACTAGAGTCTCCCTCTAAACCGAGACAACGCCTGCCGAAAACGCATAAATTCCCATGTATGGTACCCGACAGTGCTAACAGTTCGGGCCTTTCAAAAAGCTCTCCGCGTCTTCTCGACTGATATACTTGTTGTGAAAGTGAAATCATCGCTGGTCTCGACAGTGATTTGTTTTTGGAGACTATCATCAATGGAGGACCTCTCTATGCGCAGATTGCTTTCACTGATTGCCATATTTCTTCTAGTTTCTTCGCTCTTTGCCTCAGCTCCGGAACAGATTCTTGTCAACGGCGGAAGCTTTCTCATGGGAACCACCTGGAGAGAGGAAGGCGTGGATATTGAACCTGTAAGACAGATCAATCTGAATTACGATTACTACATCGGAAAGTTCGAAGTAACCTTCGACCAGTACGATTTTTTCAGCGCAGAGACTGGAAGGAAACTTCAAGAAGATGCGGGTTGGGGAAGAGGGTCTAGACCTGTAATCAATGTGAGCTGGTGGGACGCAATTGATTACTGCAACTGGCTTAGCCTTAAGGAAGGGTTGCCCCTTGCCTACGACTTTGAGGGCAATCTGCTTGACGGAACGGGCAACAAGACCTCAGATCCCTCAGAAGTTGAGGGTTACAGGCTTCCAACGGATGCAGAATGGGAATTTGCAGCAAGAGGCGGAAGCTTGAGCAAAGGCTATACTAGATCGGGAGGAAACTCGGTTGACTCAGTAGCTTGGTATAAGTCGAACTCCGGGAATATGACCCATCCTGTGGGGACGAAAGCGCCGAACGAACTGGGAATATACGATATGTCTGGAAACGTCTGGGAATGGGTAAGCGACTATCACATCAACTACTCCGTCTCGGAAGAGATAAATCCCTATACAGACACCTTTTCAGCATACAGAGTGAAGCGAGGAGGAAGCTGGATAGACTGTCCCGTTGGTGTAAGCATCGATGTGAGATCGAAAGGTCTGCCGGATCACACCATTACAAATCTCGGCTTCAGAATCTGTAGAACAAAGCCATAAAGGCTTTTTGCAATGACCTTCATGCCTTTTTGTAACCGCCTCTGAAAGCATCAGTTTTGCAGTTCGCCGAGGATGTTTTCGACGTATCAACTGAAAAGAACGGAAATTGAACGGGAGCATCTCTACACCAGGTCCAAATGAAGAAAGAAATATTCGCTCATCACTCCTCCCTGATAGCACCTCATGGTCTTTGCTTGGTTTTGTTTTTCGGAAAGAATGTACTATAATCTAGGCACATATGTTCTGAACAAATGATAGGAGAGATATCATGACGGGAAAATTGATTAGAATGAACCGGATAATTAAAGAAGACGGAAAGACGGTAATCGTAGCGATGGATCACGGACAGTTTCAGGGTCCAATAGAAGGCATCAGGGATATCAGAAAGACTCTGAGCAATATTATTGTCGGCCAGCCCGATGCACTGATCCTTAATCCGGGCGTTATCGAAAAGAACGGAGATCTGCTTGGAGGAAAGGTTTCGATTCTATGCAGAATAACGGGCGCATCTACTAACTACTCCACGATGTTTGACTACCACAGAATTACTACTTCCGTCGAACATGCACTATCAATAGGAGCAGACGGAGTCGTTGTGATGGGATTCATAGGAGGCGACGGCGAAAATGCATCGCTGGAGATTATTGGCAGGGTGGCTGAGCAATGCAGCAGACTGGGAATGCCGCTTATTGCTGAAATGCTTCCGCAGGCCATGGATCACTTCACTGACCCCGAATATATTTCACTCGGAGCCAGGGTCGCCTATGAACTCGGCGCCGATTTGATAAAGGTTTATTACACGGGCTTTGAGTCTTTTTCTAAGGTCCTGGAATCAGTTCCGGTGCCGGTCGTGATTGCCGGCGGACCAAAGGGAAAGGATGCCTTTGAAATGGCAAAGGAGGCTCTTGAGCTTGGCGCGATGGGAGTAGCTTACGGAAGAAATGTTTTCCAGGCCGACGACCAGACCGGATACGTAAGAAAGCTGCTGAAAACGGTCCACGGCTAGTCCGATATGAGGTGGCGTCTATGAAAAAGACACTCTTGTTGGTTTTCGTATTGCTTGTTATTAGCTTGGTTATCGGGATTGAAGGGCATGTCTTTGTCGACCTTAATTCAAACGGAGTACTCGACTCAGGGGATCAGGTTGTTCAGGGTTGTCTTGTTTCGAACGGAATCGAGATAGTATCTTCAGACAGTGACGGGGTCTACGACATCTCTGATTCGAACGGCTTTGTATTCCTGATCAAACCAGATGGTTATTTATGCAGCGAGTGGTATGCTAGAGGAGTCGAAAATCACGACTTCTTACTTATACCGGTTGTGGAGAACGGCGTCTTCGCCGTTGTCAACGACATTCACTATGCCGATGATCCTGATCTCTTCTATGAGTCCCTGGGCGACAGAGAGATGATCGACAACCCAGATGAATACATGGCCAAACTTGTTTCGATTCTTGAGACAATTAGTCCCGATTTCATCGTTTGCAACGGCGACATGGGAGCAAGCATAAAGGACATCGACGATGAGACTGCAACAAGATGGGCTACTAAAGTGAAAGACTATCTCACGGTCGGAGACATCCCAGTTTACTACTCAGTCGGAAATCATGAGACAAACAAGAAGAAGGAAGATCCGTACGACATTTTTCACAACGTATACGGACCCGAGTATTACTCTTTCAACAGCTTTGAAACACACTGTATAGTTCTTAACACTCACAACATAGTCGAAGGCGGATTCGTTTATGAAGTCGATTCTGCTCAACTTGAATGGTTGAAAAGGGACATTGAGCTAGTTCCCAATAATACTAGAATATTGATCTTTTCTCATGAACCGGTGTTCAGTCTAGCCAAGACCGATAACTACTACGAACTGATGCAGATTTTTGCCGATGAATGTTCATATCACATCACCGGTCACAAGCACACAATGATTGAGTTCTTCGACGCTCCATTTGTCGAGCTAACCTGCGGCGCTGTATCGGGAGCGTGGTGGGAAGGCCCTTCCCCAACGGGTGACGAATATGGATTCACGCTTTTCGAAATGAAGAGAAGCGATTTGAATTACTGCTTCGTAACTCTTACAGACAACTATTCCGGGTGGTTCGACATGAGCAGAGAGGCTCCCTATTCCGGAGTGGAGTATATCCGATTCTGCACATTTCCTTCAGTATCGGAAGATATTGAAGTACTTCTCAATGATCGTGTCGTCGAATGCGATGTTTTGAAGAGAGAGATGAGATTCTGGAGTGAGTACTACTTCAACATCAATCTTTCTTCCTGTGACGATGGCCTGAATGAGATAGTTGTTCGTTCTGGAGATAGAGAATTCAAAAAGAAGCTCTTCGTTAGAAGCGCTCCGGTAGATATCAAGTCTATGAAAACCAGTCCAGAATACTTCGAAGGAGCTCTCGTGCTCGTCTCGAATTGCTCCAATACCGGTCAGTGGGGTACAACCTACACATTCAACGATGGTAGCGACACTTTCATGGTCCAAATAACCAATCTGGACATTCCATTTGCCATTTCCAAAGATGAGAAGTACTCTCTTTTCGGGATATTCAGAAACAGTGAGAGAGTAGTCGATCCACTGAAGCTGTTGGTGGCCGAGGGAATTGTTCAGGAAGAATAAGGAGGGGAAATAAGTATGAAGAAAACCTTACTGGTTGTTCTTGCGGCAATGCTTCTCATTTCGACCGCGGCGATCGCAAATCCCGTTCTCAAGATGAGTGGCGTGATCGCACTGAGAAATGAGGAAGGCGTCTGGCAACTCACACTTGACGAGTTCAAAGAACTGCCCCAAACCGAGTTCTTTGTCACCGATCCATGGATGGGTGACAAAACATATGTTGGAGTGACTCTCGCCGATCTGCTTAAGTTCGTAGGGGTTCCTTCGGGCGCGAAAAACGTCGTGATGGTCTGCTCCGACGAAAAGGAATTTGCAGTAGCTTACGAAGATGCTTTGAAGTATCCGATAATGCTGACTCACTCAACCAGATCGGGCGAAAGTTTGAGGGCTCTTCCTGCGAGCCAGGGCGGCCCCATAAAGCTTGCATATCCGATCAACGACTTCCCTGAAATCACCGACAAGTATCCATCAGATAACTGGGCATGGTACGTTATCGAAGTCAGGGTTGAGATGTGATTTTCTTAATGGGGGAGGCAACTCCCCCATTATCTGTGAGAAGAGGTGGCTGGTTTGAAAGTGGCAATTTACAAGGGCATCGGAAAGATCGAAATCGAAGATATAGATACTCCCGCGATTCAGGCAAACGAGGGCCTTGTCAAGATAGGGATGGTCGGTGTCTGCGGCACCGATATCAAGACATTCAACAAAGGGCACCACATGTTCAAACCGCCTTGCATTCTAGGGCATGAATTCACGGGAAGGGTTGTTGAAAAAGGCGCATCGGTAGATCGCGATTTCGGTGATTCCAGATATGTTATTGCCCCCTACATAGAGTGCGGTAAATGTGAGATGTGTCAAAAGGGAGTTCCCGAACTCTGTTCAAAGAAATTCTGGGTCGAAGGGGCCTTTACAGAGTATGTGAAAGTGCCGTCGGAGATCCTGGAAAGGGCAACTCTGAAGATACCCGATAATGTTCCTGAAAGTACCGCGACCCTTACAGAACCGCTTGCCTGTGCCATTCATGGCATTGACAAGGCAAGAATAAAACCTGAAGACAGGGTCCTGGTCGTTGGAAGCGGGCCCATGGGGTTGCTTCTTGGAAATGCTCTGAAGAACATGAGATGCGAGACATACATTTCTGATATAGATGAGAACAGACTATCTATGGCTGAAAATTGCGGCCTCAAAACGATAGACTTCAGTGAGTCTGGTTTTGAAAGCTTCAAGAACAGTGGTTCTCGCTTCGATTCAATTATCCTTGCAAATGATAAAAAGGAACTTGTCAATCAGCTTCTGCCTTTCGTCCATCCGGGCGGAACATTTGAACTGTTTGGCGGAATGTCAAGAGACACGGTCCTGGAGATAGATCCTTACTTCATTCACTATAAAGAGGTAGACCTCGTCGGCACTTTTGGTTTCTCCGAGAAGGATTTCAAGAAGGCCTTCGGCTTCATCACGAGTGATCCAAATTCTTTCTCTAAACTGATTTCCAAAGTATGGGACCTCGAGAACATTGTCGAAGCTTTCGAAGATGCTACAGACAAGACAAAAGCCAAGATTGTCGTTAAGGTCTCAAACTAGGAGGGATTTGAATGAAGAAGATATCAGTCGTTTCATTACTTCTAATAATCACCGCGGCGGTCTTCGCCGTTACCCTGGACTTTTACTGTCTAGCCTGGCAACCAGCAGCGGTCGACAAAATATACGATCTTGTCGATATCTGGAACATGGAGAATCCAGACATTCAGGTCAATATCATTTGGGGTACATGGGAGTCTTCAGACCAGTACCTGCTGACTAGTTTTCAAGGCGGAAATGCGCCTGATGTCTTTCATACTGATGCAGAGAAGTTCCGAGAATATGGAATGATGGGATACGCTGCACCGCTCAACAGTTACATCACAGACGACATGATTGCAGACATTCCCGCCCACATATTCGAAGATTG
The DNA here is from genome assembly GCA_011045915.1 of Mesotoga infera. Lineage (NCBI taxonomy): Bacteria > Thermotogati > Thermotogota > Thermotogae > Kosmotogales > Kosmotogaceae > Mesotoga > Mesotoga infera. Next base: position 7,236 of record DSBT01000013.1, on the reverse strand, counting down.
CTACGATTTCACTGGCAATCTATATGGTATTCCGTGGTGTCAGGAAACGCAGGTAATCTTCTACAACAAAGACATATTCGTTGAAAGCGGAATAAGATTGCCTCTCGACAGAATGATTTCGTGGGAACAGCTTCTCGATATTGCTCAAAGCGTTACAAAGAAAGATGAAAACGGGAATGTAATAACCTGGGGAATCCTCGCTCCACTAATGGAGAGGTTTCACTGGACGTTGATCGCTCAGAAAGACGGAACGATACTTACGAAGGACAGCAATCATAAATGGAAGGTCGAGATCAATAAGGGGGCAGAAGAAGCAATTGAATTCTACCTTTCACTAATAACGGAACACAGGGTGATGCCGAGAGATGTTATAAGCATTGACTACACCTCTTTAATGCAGGGATTCATAAACGGAAAGTACGCAATGGTTACCTTCGGCTGCTGGAACAGACGGTTCTTGCTTCAGAACAAGAACTTCAACTGGGGTATGCTTCTCGTCAAGAACGGTGACAACAAAATCAATGCGTCAGACCCCCAGGCTTTCGGAATCTCGAAGCTGTCCAAGCACAAGGATGAGGCCTTTGCCTTCATAGAATTCATGACAAATACTGAAAACTCAGCCGAGATAAGCTACAGCGACTATCTCTTCCCTGTCAGAGAGTCATCTCTCGAGGATCCGAGATTCAGCTCTCCAGAAAATGAATGGGACATCGCAAAAGCCTGGCTCCAATACTCGGACAACGTGAAGCCGGGGATGCCCGGATTCTACTCCTTCGAGTGGAAGCTGTTTGTTCCGAATCTCGAAAAAGTCATCCTCGGAAGCGTGCGCCTCGATGCCGCCCTTAAGGATACTGTCACTGAAGGAAACAAGATGCTGAAGAAACTCGGGCTTCAATAATCAGTTGTAGCTTGAGGAGAGTGAAAGGACTCTGCAGAGGTTATGTATACTGTTTGATCTAAGCTCTCTTGAGAGACTCCTTTCATTGTTTCCTCATTTAGAGCTTGTATTTGCCATTACTAGGTGATACTGGGAATCTGTGAAAAACATGCTACCGATTCACTCGGTAACTGTCGGGAGTGATGATAAATCAGAAAGAGCGAAACGGCCAAGGCGCTGCCGTATATTCTGCCTGTATTGATCGTAGTAGCGCTCATAAGCGTATATCCATTTGTTAATGGGATATACAACAGTTTCTTCTCCGATGCTGTCTTCGGAGGTGGAAAGTACTTTTCAGGCCTTGAGAATTTTAGGGACCTGATGTCTGACAGCCTCTTCTGGACCGGACTGAAGAACAACTTCATATGGTCGGCCGCATGTGTGGGATTTGAGCTTGCAATAGGTATGCTGATAGCGCTGTTACTCAATCTTCCATACATAAAGCTGAGAGGTCTATACAGAGCACTCATCCTTCTTCCCTGGGCAACAACTCCCGTTGTCGCGGCGCTGATCTGGAGATACATCTTCGGAGTTATGGGACCGCTGAATTCCTTTCTGAATGCTTTAGGATTTGCAAATCCTCCCAACTGGTTGGTAACGCCCGGCTATTCTCTCTTCGCCTGTATAGTCGCAAACATCTGGATAGGCCTCCCATTCGTTATTGTGACTCTTCTGGCGGGACTGCAGTCTCTTCCGTCTGATGTTTATGAGGCTGCCGAGATAGACGGTGCCGGAGTATTGAAGAGGTTCTTTCATCTCACTCTGCCTCTAATGAAGAGTTTGATCCTTATTCTTGTTACTTTGAACACTATTTGGACTTTCAACATGTTCGATATCGTCTACTCAATGACAAACGGTGGACCTGGAAACTCTTCAATGTTGCTGTCGCTGTACTCCTATCAGAACGCTTTCGCCTACTTCCAGCAGGGTTATGCTTCTGCAATCGGCGTAATCTGTCTGCTCATTCTCCTTCTGCCAGTGACCTTTTACATTAGGGAGGTAAGAAATGAGGCCTAAGAGAAGCGTAGTAATAACAATGAACATCGTTGCCTTTGTCGTGGTTCTCCTGATCCTCTCTCCTCTCTTGATGCTAGTACTAAACTCTTTCAGAGAGACTACGGATATTTATCAGAATCCCCTAAAGCTTCCTGAGAAGTTATATACCGAAAATTACTCAAAGATTTTCCAGGACACCAGTTTTGGCAGGAACTTTGCTAACAGCATGACGGTTACCCTCGTCACCGTTCTGCTTTGCATAGTCATAACAACGCTTGCAGGTTACGCCATGTCTAGATTCAAGTTCAAGGGCAAGAATCCCTTAATACTCTGGTTGCTTGCTTCTCAGGCTTTTCCGGGAATTCTCATGATTATTGGCCTCTTTTCTCTTCTGAACCGGTACTCTCTTCAGAACAATCCCTTAGGTTTGATTATTCTATATACTACCTTCACTATCCCGTTCTGCAGCTGGCTGCTAAAGGGGTACTTCGATGAAATTCCCCAGGCGCTTGAGGAAGCGGCAATGATAGACGGCTGCACTCGCTTTCAAGCAATGAGAAAGATAATCGTGCCAATGGCCGTTCCGGGGATTGTTGCCGTCGGAACGTTTGCCTTTCTTCTCTCGTGGAATGAGTTCTTCTTCGCGCTTGTAATCATGAGAGAAAATGCGAATTACACCCTTCCTGTATTTCTCTCAAGGTTTGTTGGAACTGGAGGCGCCGTTGAATGGGGTGCGCTTTCGGCTGGAGCTCTCATTACCGCTCTTCCTCCCATCCTCCTGTTTCTTCTCTCGCAGAAGTATCTAATCAGAGGCTTAACGAGAGGTGCTGTCAAATGAGAACTGCGGTTATTGGTGCTGCCTCGATCGACAGGTACTTGATTCTCGATTCATATCCTGAAAGAGATTCCATGGTATTTGCAAAAGACACACACAATTTCATCGGGGGATCGGGAGCAAATATTGCGCTGAATCTCTCCAGGCATGTTGAAACGGACTTTTACTTCGGTACGGGAAATGATTTAACTTCGGAGTGGATTCTCAAGAGGCTTTCTTCTTCGGAACTTAACCTAAGCTACAAAATCGAGAATGGACCTGGCGCTGAGACTATAGTAATGTTAGATTCACATGGAGAGAGAAGAATCATATCCCTTGGAGGCCACGCTCTCTTTGAGGGCGTAATCGATGAAAAGAGATACGATGCGATTTGCGTAGCTGACAGTTTCAAGGAAGTAGCTGTCGATGCTTTCCGAAAGGCCACTGAATCTCTGAAGGTCTATGTCCCTGGTGGCTGTGGTCTGTATTTCGGCGTAAATACAGTTATTGAGATATCCTGTCTGTCGGATTTCACTATACTCTCGGAGGGTGAAGCGCAGATCATTCAAGACAGGATAAATGAGATAACCTCAAACGTAATCATAACCAGAGGATCATCCGAGACGCTCTGGATAGATGGAAACAAGAGCCGTCGTTCATTTGAAGTGGAGAACACTGGAGTAAAAATCGTGGACACTACAGGTGCCGGCGACGCTTTTGCCGCAGGATTCATTGAGAAGTTCACGAAGACTGGCGATCCGGTCCAAAGCATCTACCATGCTCACAGGAAGGCTGCGGAAGTGATTTCGGTAATTGGGCCAAACCTCGTGGAAGGGAGGAAAGATTTAAGATGAGGGGGCTTATGGCCGATAGAGACACAATGATAAAGGTATGCAAACTCTATTATCTTGAAGACTTGACACAGAGTGAGATAGCAAAACTTGTCGGAATATCCAGGCCACAGGTCAGCAGGCTACTAACAAGAGCCAAAAGTGAGGGAGTCGTCAGGATAGAGATTGATTCTGGAGAAGTGGGGAATCTCGAAGAGATTTCAATAGAAATGAAAGAGAGATTCGGACTGAAGAACGTCATCGTTGCGGACGAAGCAGCGTATGGAGAAACCATCACTTCAATTGCGATGTCTGCAGCGAAGTTCCTCCCCGATTACGTGAAGAATGGACAGCTTGTGGGAATCTCCTGGGGTCGAACTCTATACGAAACAGTTGAAAGAGTCGTGTTCAACGGGGAGCTTCCGAACACAACATTCATACCCTTAATCGGCGGTGTCGGCCAGTTGCGTCACGAGTATCAAATGAATTCAATAGTCGAGAAGATCGCGAATTCCTTTCACAGTAACCGTTACTACCTTTTCGCTCCGGCCTTTATAGAAAACTCGAAGACTCTAAACATGATGCTTGAAGACAGTTCGATAAGATTCATGTCGGAGATGTGGAAGAGGCTGGATCTCGCCATTGTCGGGATAGGTGAACCCATATCTTTATCCAATGCGTTCAAGAACATCTACGATAAGGAGTTCCTTGCTAACTTTATGAAACACGAGGCGGTTGGTGATATAGCGGCGAGATTCTTCAACGCGGACGGAGCGCCTTGCGTTTCCGGGAATGAGAATATCCTCGGGATATCTCTTGATCAACTAAAGGAAGTACCCGAGGTAATCGGTATTGCAGGTGGCAAGGAGAAAGCTCAGGCGATTCATGCGTCGATAAAGGCCGGGTATATCAATTCAATCGTAACGGATAGGAGTACGGCTCTTCAAATACTCCGAATGAAGAGGTAATATGAGAATCGGATTAGTATTCAATCCAAACTCCGGTAAGCTAGAGAATGATCGAGGTCTCATGAAGGCTCTCGCCTCAAAGCTTCAGGGAACGCATCTCTACTGCACCGGATCAACTCATTTCCACCTGAAAGAGTATTTCGATCTAGAAGTAGTGGGGTCGGAGCTAATACTCAACGACTATAGGGACACCGTATACGCCGGCGAAGTACTTTCAGAGACAGATCTTGTGATCTCAATCGGGGGAGACGGAACTGCATCCGATATCGTTGCGGGTATGCGTATGATCGGCAGGCTTGCACCAGTTGCAGGTTTGGCTTTAGGAACTGCAAATTGCGGACCTTTCATAGTTCTAAGATCGGTCAGCGATATATTTGAATTCGACTTCCTGAATATAGAGCCAATATGGGTAACGGGACTCGATGTCTTCGAAGAGAAGTACGTGGGTTCGGCATTCAACGATATCGTCATTTCCGAGACACTGATTTCGACAGTTGGTTTAGAGACATGCACAATAGACGCCTCAGACTTCTTCTACAAAAACAAGAGAACGCCTCGAGAACCTAAATCAATTGCTTCAGCCGAAAGCAGATTGGAGATCAATGGTGAAGAGGTCTCGCCGCAGTTTCAACCCGCTCAAATAATTATCTCTCCGTTCTCTGAAGACATGAAATCTCTATATGCATACAGGGCAATTAATGGCCTCTTTTGCTGGCTGCCTTACTCCCTATGCAACTCGGCAATGATTGTTTCTTCCAGACCGATAATAACTATGTTGGAACCGGGTGAGACAATCTCTGCGGAGATCAAGCAGTTTATCCTTGCCAGCGCGGATACAGTGCGACTATCAGGTTTCAATGCTTTCTGCGTAATAGATGGCAATCCAAGGGTGGATCTTTCAGCATCCAAGGGAATCGAAGTGAAAACAAACGGAAGGGCAGGACTTGGCGTGAAAAGACGTGATGAAGAATGAACAGGATTTTCAGGGCACTTGAAGCATTTGCCGTTGGAGATGCGATGGGAATGGTAACGGAATTCATGACCCGCCGGCAAATCTCTACCAGATTCGACTTCGTAAGTGATTTGCTGGAACCAGAACACTCATATATCCACAAAAACCTGACAAGAGGTCAGATAACTGATGACACAGAGCAGGTGCTTTACTTGATAAAGCTCTACAATGAGAAAAGAAATTTCTCACAGGAGACGGTCAAGGAAGCTCTTTGCAGGTGGGAGGAAGAGTGCAACCCTGTCGCGAAAGGTTACATAGGACCGAGCACTAGGAGAGCTATCGAAGCCTTCAAGAGCAATCAGGACTTCGAGAGTCTTGGCACAACCAGCGGGGCCCCGATGAGAGTGCTGGCTCCAGTGCTGTGTAATCTAGACAGAGGCGAGAAACATCTTGTCGAAGTAATAAGAAACTGCACGGCACCTACTCATAATACTAATCTTGCTCTCGAAGCTTCACTGGCAGTCGGATTTGCCTATTACTACGCTGCGAGGAGGTTGAATGCCAACGGGATTATCGAAGCCGCGATAACAGGATCAAAAGTAAGCGAAGAGCTCTCCTGTGCAGAATTCGTAGGACCTTCGGCCGGCGAAAGGCTATCGGTGATCAGAGAACACATCGGTGGCGAATTGCCTGACCATTTTCTCGACAGAATCTACTATCTGTTTGGAACGACTATGGAGGCGGTAGACGTAGCTGTTGCAGCGATCGCCATCGGCCTTTTTTGCAGAGATGATGTCTGGCTGGCAATAAGAATGGGCGCTTCGATAGGCGGGGACACCGATACCATTGCAGCAATAGCTGGCGCACTGTCTTCTCTTCAGGGTGATGCAAACAACATCCCTCACTTCATAACCCAGAGAGTCCTGAAGGCAAATGAAGATCTTGATCTTGAGAAGCATGCGAGATACGTAAAGGAGACAAGTGATATAGATGATTAAACTATTGTCTGGAAGTGCCTCTGTGGGGATCATCTACGGAATCTTCAATTTCGTTCTAATACCGTATCTCAATGGCAAGTTTCACTCAACTGCTCTCGCTGGAAACCTGGTTTCAGCGGGCATGATTATAACGATCTTCACTGGAATGCTTATCGGCTATCTTGGTGACCGGAGCAAAAAGTTTCTTGCCTTCATTAAAGGTCTTTTCATCACCGCAATTGCAAGCATGTTCATACTCAGCACAGGCAATGAAATCTTGTTGGGTATTGCGGCCGTCGTTTTCACCATGTCTATATTCAGTCTTCTTACTCCATACTCTGCCCTTGTCAGCAACGTAAGTAAGCCCGGCAGAAAGGATAGAAACTATGGATTCATGATGGGTGTTATGAACATCGCCACCTTTCTCTCCTCTCTCTTTATAGGAGTCACCCTTTCAAGAAGCGGGGAGACAGCATTTGTGGTTTTTTCAATAGCCGCTGCAGTTCTCGTTGTTCCGCTTTTCTTCTATCGAGCCGAGTCCCACATAGTTGATTCTGCTGTGGGCATCAAAGAAGAAGATTTGAGGTTCAGAGTTGACAGGAAGATTGTATTTGTGATGATCTCACAGTTTGGCCTGTGGTTTTCAATGGGCGGGATACTTCCTTACTTGACCTCTTTCATCAGCAGCGATATTGGTGTGTCTCTCGGCACTGCATCATCGATAATGGGAATATCAACTCTTGTGAGTGGCGTGACTTCTCT
>DSBT01000012.1 GCA_011045915.1 Mesotoga infera | reverse complement strand
GATTCTTTTGTCTCACTCACATCTTCGAGCACGAGAACCGCGTCCTTGAGAGAACCGAGATACTCTGTTCCCTGAAGCGCCTGGAACAATGAGAGATTGGCCGGAATTAGTCTGCCGATCATCTTTCCTTCGATTACCGGGATTGACTGATAGTTGAAGCGAATCGTTCTTTCACCATTGAATATTTCAGCGATATTTTGGACGGACTTGGTATCCGATCCAAGCTCTACGGCGACCATTGGGCCGTGAAATGTAGTCTGACCGGTCTTGAAATAAATGGAGAGGAGCAAGGCCGTTATATCACTGTAACCTACCAGAGGCTTTGGATTAGAAGCAATTAATTCCCAATCGAGCCAATCGAGAAGATTGTAGGAACCATATCCCCCTCTTGCCGCAATAATTGCATCGTACTCCGGGTTCGCAAAAGCATCGTTTAGCTCATTTGCCTTTTCTCTAGAAGAAAGAGACACTTCGCAGCTTCTGCCGACTATGACTCTGTAGCCCACATTCCTCAAGGCACTTACGCCTGCTTCCAGCTTTGACCTTTCTGGAAAGCTTGCCGGCGCCGTAACAAAAATCGTTCTGATCTCTCTAGAAATCAATACGGACGAAGTCAAAAACATTCCAACACACAACATAAGTATCAACCATACCCTTCTCATGAGTTCCTCCAACTTGATCTACTAATTATAGTTTGCCATTCATGAGAGCTAAAATCAATACGCAACAGTCGATACTCGGAAAAACCTTCCGCTTACCGATAAGATCACGAGATAAACCGGGGGTCTTGGATCTGGCAATAGCAGAAGTGTGCTGCTTCGCAAGAGGAAGAATTAGCCAATCTGCTACGCAGGCCAGTCGCACTTCGTGCGGCCAGTCTTTGCTTCGCAAAGTCCAGTTCCGCTTCTCGGGCAAAAGACCCGCTGGTCGCTTGCCAAGAGACCGGGTTGATAGGGGCGGGTTAAGAAATTCGGGTTGCTAAGAGCGGGTTATCAAAACCGGGTTATGAAGATCGGGTGTAGTAAGAGGAAAATTTCGCTCCAGAGCTAGGATCTGTTCTTCGTTCTTTGTCAATACCATAACGCAGTAACGTGGAGATCCTTACCAGAAGCACGAGGATTGCGAGGAAAGTAGATTCAAATGAAATAATCATGGCTGTCATCCCAAGCTACTCATACAAGTTCCTTCTTTTGTCATCCCGTAATGCTCTTGTACGGGATCTGGTATCTAAAACGAGGCTGTAGGCAGCGAGAAAACAGGGACTGATCAGTTCCTAAGGTCCCATTTTTCGTGCCATGAATCGAGATTCTTGCCAGCACGCCAGATGACTTGAAGCGATAAGAGGCTATCATTTTGCAGAGCTTGCTCCGAAATGTTTTTGTTTACGGCTCTTAAATGGGATCTCATCACGTCGGTATTGCGTACGCTCCAAATAGAGGTGACAGGAATGTAGCTAGAGGTCAGAAAGGCAAGATCTAATTGCTCTTCTTATCTCTTCACTCTGGCTTCTCACGTCCTTTTGCCCTTCGACCAAAATCCTGGACGCGCAGCGCGGAACGAACGTCCTATCAGCTCTTCTCGGAGGACGACTCACGAATGACGAGTAACGGCTCCTAAAGGTCTTTCGAAGGACGGGTCCGAGTCCAAGACACTGGATGCTGGACAACTCCTAATGCCCTCGCCATACCCTAGACCCGGTGCCAGGAGAGAGATCACGAGAGAAACGCTCATTGCAATAAGGTGCTACACAATTGCCGAAAGGTCTGTCAAGAACTCTGCTATTTCCTCGGACATTGAGTCGAAAAACTCATCTGGACTGCAATCCGCGGAGACTTCACCGTTTTTCAAGAAGATTACACGATTGGCAATATGCTTTGCAAATTCAACTTCGTGCGTGACAATAATCATGGTTCTGCCTTCCGAGGAAAGCCGTCTGATTACCCTCATGACCTCACCGACGAGTGACGGATCGAGAGCAGAAGTAGGTTCGTCCAGGAGTACGATATCGGGATTCATGACTAGCGCTCTGGCAATGCCCACTCTCTGCTGTTGGCCTCCTGAAAGCTGCGACGGGTGATTGTTCAGTTTGTCGGCGAGGCCGACTTGACCTAACTGAATCTCGGCGGCCTTTCTGGCATCGGCCCAACTCATGTTTTTAACTTTGACAAGAGGCAGCGCAACATTGTCGATGATTTTGAGGTGACTTATCAAATTGAATCTCTGAAATACGAATCCAACTCTTGACCTGAAGGCCCTTATCGAATGCTTCGTTCTCTGAACCTGAGTACCTTTAAAGGATACCTCGCCCTTGTCGGGAGTGATTAGATTGTTGATACAGCGGAGAAGAGTAGTCTTTCCTGCGCCGGAAGCGCCGAGTACGGCAATCACGTCTCCCTCCTTGACCTCAAAGGAAACATCCTTGAGAACTGCCTGGGCATCGAAGGACTTGGTCAGTTTCGAGAGTTTCAGTATTACTTTCCTTTCATTCATGGAATAGCAAGCCTCCTTTCAAGTATCCTTCCCGCGAGAGATACAAGAGAGGTCATTACGAGATAACAGGCTGCTAGTACTATATACGCTTCAAAGACCGCCAGCGTCTGAGTTCCGACCTGTCTCGCTTTCATTGTAAGATCTCCCAGTGCTATGACCGATACGAGAGAGCT
>DSBT01000011.1 GCA_011045915.1 Mesotoga infera | reverse complement strand
TCGTATCTCTTCTGCGGGTCGATCTCGGTTATCTGGAGTTTGAAGATTTCGTCGATTCTCTCTTCCCAGTCGGGCAGCCAGTAGTTTTCTTCGGTTATGTGGTCTTCATCGCTATATCCAGGCGGGTAGTTCCAGAAGTGGAGATCTCCGTCGATACGGTAGACGTTTGCTTCAGAACCGGGATCGACACTTCCAGTCAGCCCGATTACAACCGCCTCATACCGGTTGGTAAGAAGTCTTTCGACAACAGCATTGAACTGAAGCGGCGCGTAATTGATTTTGATTCCAAGTGTCTGAGCATTAGAAACAAGATTGAGTCCAATAAGATCGCGCAGTTCATTATTAAAGTTTGTTATTAGATCAAATTCGAGTCTATTTCCATGGTTGTCTATGCACGTGCCATCCGAACGCCAGTCGAAGCCGCCTCTTTTCAATTCAAGACGGGCTCTAGTAACTGAGTACTTGAGTCCATACTGTTCGACATCGGGATTGTAGAAACTGCTGAAAGGCGTTATGGGACCGTAGAGAGGGAGACCGAAGCTATTCAGGAGAGTATCGATAATCGACTGCCTGTCCAAAAGATATGCAATTGCTTTTCCGAAATGCTCGTTTCTGAACCATTCTCTTTTCACCGGATCGACGGCATTGAAGTTGAAGGAAACGAATTGATTACTCAGGCCTCCAGTTCCCACTCCTGTCTGCCATCCCTCCTTTTCTGCCATCGACAGAATCCTGGGATATTCCTCGGCACTTGGAAAAAAGACGTCAGTCTCACCGGCTTCAAACCTTAACACTAGCGCCGCCCTGTCCGGGACAATCTGATAGACTATCCTCTCAATATATGGAAGTTGATTCCCTTGCGTGTCATACATCCAGAAGTGTGGGTTTCTCTTCAATACAATCCGCTCACCGGTGATGTAATCTTCAATTATGTACTGCCCCATCGTCACCAGTTTGTCCCACTCGTCTAACCCCCATGCCTGGGCGAAGATACCGGCCTTTAGCCTTTCATCAAGTACATGTTTCGGGAAGATATCCACAAAACCTATCGCTCTTAGAGCCATAGCGTTTGGTGTCGTCCAGGCGAATGAGATAGTCTCGTTATCAACTGTCTGTACATCTGGAGGAAGTCCGTTTGCGTCGAAGATTCCTCCGATGCCCGTACCTGTAACCTCGGGCAGCAGCTCTTCAAAGGTCCAGCGAATATCTTCCAGAGTGAAGGGCTCTCCATCCGACCACTTCAGTCCCTGCCTTATCTTCATGTAAAGAGTCAATCCGTCTTCGGAAAACCACCACTCCTTTGCCAGATACGGTCTTGTGGGCATTGAGAATTTATCCGGAAAGAGCAAGGATGAATATAGCCAGCCGTTTATATTGGCTGTAGAAACTGAAATGGCCGAGTTGAAAGTGTGGGGATCACCTGTCAACGCTACATACATAGTTCCTCCCGGCTTGCCGTTGCAATCTACAATCAAGTATTCAGGCTCGGTGGCAAATACAGTTGCCACTAATACAATTGAGATAAGAACAAAAAACAGTACTCTTTTCATTTTCCCATCTCCCTTCCAACAATTGTCCTTTCATTGTGAGGACTCGAAGGACGCATTTAGCTTGTTCCCGCACCTGAAAGCAATTCAGTTCAGAAACAGGTTTCAAAACAAAGCTTGTTCGCTGTTAGACGGAAGAACAGAGCGTGAAAGAGGAGTAGTAAAAGAGCCAGTATCAAGCTTCGTCATCCCTTTCCCTCCATCCCGATAGAGGGACACAAGTGAAAACTCATGAAGCGACACGGCATATGAAGCAAAACATCTTTTCGGTTACACGTAGATTATATTGCATTAAGCCTCTCGATCAAACAACTGATCGAACTGCAGAGTGGGATTTTCTGTAAAATAACAACGGCACTTAAATTAAAATAAGAGCAAATGAAAGTCTATCTACAGCTAAAATCACTAAAGTGTTTGACGGAAGTCAGTTATAAACCTTCAATGTTGATTATGTTCATATGAAGGTCTTTATAGCGTATGAACGATCTGTCGCATGAACATTCAGGAAGTTCGAGAGGAATTGTCTCTTCAAATTGAATGACTTTCTGTTAAGGTTCTCTCAAACGAAAAGTATCGGTCTCGAATGCAAATCCGGGAACATCTGTTGAGCTTCTTCATTGAAGGAGAAACGTAATCTCATCTCATGCTGCTTAACCCCCCTGCATTCGTAAAGAAGTTATAATTTATATTGACTAAGAGTAAGGAGTGGTTCCATGCATTCAAAGAACAGAATAGTACTTCTAATAGTTGTAATGTTGTTTACCGCTCTTGGTTTCTCGCTAACTATCTGCATCGACCCAGGTCATCAGAAGGAGGCCGATCTGACTCATGAGCCGATCGCTCCCGGTTCCGAGACAACAAAGGCGAAGGTTTCCACGGGGACTCGCGGAGTTTCTACGGGAATCCCCGAGTATGTTTTCAATTTGGAATTGTCGTTCATTTTGAGGGATAGGCTTCTTGAGGAAGGGTACGACGTCGTGATGACAAGAGAAAGCCATGATGTCAATGTGAGCAATGTTGAAAGAGCGAAGATCGCAAATGAGGCTGACGCGGACTTATGCATTCGTGTTCATGCAGATTATAGCTCAGATAGCACTCTAAAGGGGTTCATGCTGATTATTCCTTCTTCATCGTCCAAATACACTGCGCCGATCTACGAAGAGAGCAGGAAGGCCGCCGAGAAGATCCATGCGAGCTTGCTTCAAATAAGCGGGATCAAGTCTCTCGGAATCAGAGTTCGTGACGACATGACGGGGTTCAACTGGTCTGAAGTTCCCGTGCTGATTTTCGAAGCGGGATTCATGTCAAATCCCGAAGAAGATGTCCTTCTCTCTACCGGAGATTACAGAGAAAAGCTTGTTGAGGCTCTGGTTACGGGAATCGCAGATTATTTTCTCACCAAGTAAGTGTCGCTCCTAAAGTCGCTGCGCTTCGAGCAGCCCAAAGAAGGAAAAATTTGCAAATAACCACTACAAATAAAAATTGCTGCCCTTTTCGAGGGCAGCGAAGCGGTCTGAGGGTTACTTCAGCAATTAGATTATACAACTTTCTTTTCGATATTCCAAGTCAAAGGTAGTCCTGTAATCAATTTCGACCCCTTGACAAGCCTCTATTTTTCTCTCCCCATAGTGAGAGCAGTCTCTTTCATCTTTTTGTGAAGGGAGTCGATATCTCTTGGGAAAGCCAGTGCTGCAGTAAGAAGTACCAGTCCGCAAGGAAGCCAGAAGAGCGCGGAGACGTTCATTGCGACTCCCAGCGAGCCAACTGCCGTGGCCAGGGTTCCTGCAAAGAACTGCCCGAATCCCGTTCCGAGAGAATCTGTCAAGTTGAAAACCGAGAATATCCTTCCCCTGTTCTCCGGGGGATTGACATTCATCAGCATGGTCTTCATGTTTGGTCCGGTCATTGATGCTGAAGCGGCAGCAACCATTCCAAGCGCTCCCAGCATTATGAAGCTGCCGGCCCCCTCAACTGGCGGGAAGTTCAGGGCCAGGAGGGCCACAAAAGTGCCGATTATTGTCGTTATTCCACTGAAAAGAGGCATATATGACGGCTTCTTCTTATACAATAGACCACCGACCAGACCTCCGAAGAATATTCCAAGCACGTTTCCGACTCCAAAGAAAATGAAAATCAGAGTGGCCGATTCTTTTGACAGGTTTTTCGAGGTTTCGAAGTAGTTCACAAGGTAGTACGGTATTGCTCCCCAGGGAATCGTCCCCAAAATACCCTGTATGAAGAGAATCAGATTCGTCTTCACTTTGAAGAGATCCTTGTAGTCGGACAGTCTGACTTTTCCGATGTAATTTATCCCCTGATCAACGAGTTCGCCGACAGCCACTTCGGCGGCTCCTCTCTTTGGCTCTTCCGCGAACAGGAAGAACAGGAACGCGAGGACAATGTTCGGAAGCGATACGATGATGAAGGGCGTTCTCCAGCCAAGAGATGTGCCGGTGAAGCCGGCAATTACCATCCCTACAATGGCTCCCAGGGATATTGCAGTTGAGAGGAAGGAATTGACCTTCGCTCTCTGTGATTCTTTGAAAGCATCTCCGGCGTACGAAAAGACGACTGGAAAGAGAGCTCCTACCCCGATCCCCGTCAAAGCCCGTGCAATGAAGAGCTGAGGAAAAGTCTCCACGAAGGCAGACAGGAAGCATGGGATCTCGCCCACCAAAACGCTCAACAGAAGAAGGTGTATTCTACTGTACTTGTCTGCCAGAAAACCCCAAAAAAGTGAAATGAGGGCGCCGACGATTGTGAATGAACCCTGGATGAGGCCAATGTCTGCTTTTGTTATTCCGAATTCTGCCTCGATTTCCCCGATATTCGGAGACATGACCATCTGGTCCGCGTTTAGAAAGACCATCATGAAGAGCAAAAGAAAGAGAACGAAAGCCGCCTTTCCCTTTTTCATCTACATCCCCCCGGTCTACTGAAGTTCGTCTCTTAGGTTTGTGAACTCCTGTATAAAGGAATCTTTATCTCTCCACTTTTCTCTTACCTTGACAAAGAGATCGAGGAAGACTTTCTGGTCGAATATGTATTCGAGATCCGTCCTCGCTTCAGTGCCGATGGTCTTGATCATCGAGCCGCCCTTGCCGAGAATTATCGGTTTCTGACTGCTCCTCTCTACGATTACATCGGCTCTTATTTTCAGTATATTACCTTCGTCATTGAACTCCTGAACAACAACTCCCACCGAGTGGGGGATCTCCTGTCTAGTGTTCTGCAGAACCTTTTCTCGAACTACTTCCGATGCCATGAATCTGGAAGAACGATCAGTTATCAGGTCTTCGGGGAAAAGCATCTTTCCCTCTGGAAGAAAGTTGAAGACATCTTCAATCATCTCTTTAACACCGTCTCCACTCTTAGCAGAGATAAGGAAAGTCTTTTGAACATTTTCGAAAAGCTCTTCGGCCTTTGCCTTGAAGTCCTGAGTAAGCCTTTCGTTTCTGTATTCATCAATTTTGTTGATGGCGAGAAAGACAGGAATTCGGCTTTGATTAACATGATTGGCAACGAGCCTGTCCGACTCGCGAAGACCGTCAGTCGGGTCGACCATAACCAGCAGAAGATCCGATCCGGCCAGCGATGAAGTCGCGACTTTGAGAATGTATTGCCCGAGTCTGTGAAGAGGTTTGTGAATTCCGGGCGTGTCATAGAAGACGATCTGGCCCTCCACGGTCGTCAGTATTCCGCCGATGCGGTTTCTAGTTGTCTGCGGCTTATCGGAGACGATAGCAATCTTCTCTCCGATAATGGTGTTTATCAATGTGGACTTTCCCACATTGGGCTTTCCCACCAAAGCAACAGTCCCGGACTTCACCGACGCTTCACGCTCTCTCTTCTTCGAGAAGCAGCGAGAGATCGCCGATCTTCAAGAAGAGCTGATCTAGGGACTTGAGGAAGCCGAGTCTGTTGAGGCGGATATCTTCCTGTTCGGCCATAACAAAGACATCGTCGAAGTATCTGTCTATGTGAGGTTTGAGAGATGTCAGTAACAGGAGCGATTTCTCGAAATCGTCGCGCTCGAGCGCTTCCATTACATCGTCGAAGCATTTCAAATAGTTGTTCAGTAAATCACGTTCGGCCTGCTCGACGAACTTAGACCCGTCAAAACAGTTGCCCGAATGACCTCTGCTTATATTGTGGACCCTTTGATAAGCTACTAGAAGATCTGTGAAATCCTCATTTTTCACATACTCTAAGATTGCTTCGGCCGCGCGAACTCCGAGATACGGGAACCTCCACCACATCTTCACCGATCGTGCTATGTTCATCGAGAAGCCCTTCTCAAGAAGGAACGCTTCGAATCTATTAGAGAAGAAGTCGGTAATGGCATCAAGTGTTTCACTGTTAACCCCAGCAAGAGCACCGGAAGCTTCTTCAATCAGACCGAGAAGATCGAGTTTCCATCCGAGATGATGCATTGTCTTGAATATGAAAGAAGTCTTTCTCCTCAGAGCGTAGGGGTCCTTCGATGCAGAGGGTATGTTACCAATCATGAAATTACCGACCAAAGTATCTATACGATCGGATATACCGGTTACGGCGCCGGTCAGAGTTGCCGGAACCACATTGTCGCGGTAGTGCTCCTCTATTCCAGCAGAGACGTCGGGATTTTCGCCGGACAGTTCAGCGTAGATTCTTCCCATTATTCCCTGAAGCTCCGGAAACTCCTGCACGACTCTTGTGGTTTGATCTGCTTTCGCAAGAAGAGAGGTTCTCTTAACCTCCTGCAGTTCTTCACTCTTTGCTCCGAGCTTCTTGGAGATTGCCTCTGAAAGCGCTATTGTTCTGTCGGTCTTATCCTTCAGAGTGCCGAGCCCTCGCTGAAAGAGGATTCCTTCCAATCCGTTTACGTAGTTCTCTATTGGTTTCTCTTTGTCTTTCTCGAAGTAGAAGAAGGCGTCTTCAAGCCTTGCGTTGATAACTTCCTCGTAACCTAATCGAATGTTTCCCAGTGGATCATCTGGTCCGTCCTGAAAGGCAACAAAGCCGTTAGTCAACTTGCCTTCTTTGTAGACCGGGAAAGTCCTCTGATGGTGCTTTATAGTCACGATGATTACTTCAGGCGGGAGTGAGAGGTACTTCTCCATGAAGTTTCCCAGAACTGCCGTTGGGTATTCTGTCAAAGAGACGACTTCGGCAAGCAGTTCTTCATCAACGGGAATCTGGCTATGAATATCCGATTCAATTCTACTGATTTCAGAAAGAGTTCTTTCTTCTCTGTCGCTCTCTCGAGCGATCACAAGAGCATCTCTCAACTTCTGAAAGTAATTCTCAGGGGATACTTCGACTTCATCGAAGAAGAAACGGTGTCCCCTGGACTTATTTGACGATCTCTTTCCGAAGAGCTCCATATCGAGGATTTCGGAGTCAATCATAGCCGTTATCCACTTGACCGGCCTCACAAATTTATAAGTTCCGTCTCCCCAACGCATCGGCTTCTTGAAATCCAGCGATCTCAACATGTCTGAGAAGATCTGAGGCAAGAGTTCTCTGGCAGTCTTTCCACTTATATGTCTCTCTACGTACACATATCCGTCTTCAATACTCACTTCGTTAAGCTGAGCGTTACTTCCTCTGAGGAATCCAAGGAGCGCCTTGGTCGGTTCGCCGTCACTGTAGGCGATCTTCTCTGACGGGCCCTTTTTCTTTTCCACGAAGTCCGCCTGCCTGGATTCCATGTCTTGAATGAGCACACCGAATCGTCGGCTGGCAACGAAGATCTCGATTCCTCCATAACCCAAACGATTACTCTCGAGAGACTTCTCTATTCTCTCCAGGAGTTGCTTTCTCATTCCCTGAACCTCACTTGAAGGAAGCTCTTCAATTCCGACTTCAAGCAGTGCCTTATGATCATTCATCTGAACTGGCCTCCTTCGCTACATATGCTTCCGCAACTGCCTTTGCCATCTCTCTTATAGATTTGATGTAGCTCTGACGCTGAGAAACGCTGATAGCATTCCTGGCGTCAAGAAGATTGAAGGCGTGAGAGCACTTGATCATATAGTCGTAAGAAGGTCTTACAAGTCCGCTTTTCATGCATTGATCGAATTCTTGGCGATAGAATCTGTAGAGATCGAAGAGCCTGGAGGTATTTGCCACATCGAAATTGTAGGCCGAGAACTCTTTCTCGTTCTCCAGGAATACATCTCCATACTTGAATTCTCCATTCCAGTCTATATCGAATATGTTCGCTTTCTTTTGAAGATACATTGTGATTCTTTCGAGTCCATAGGTGATCTCGAGAGAAACGAGGTCTACGTCGATTCCGCCAACCTGCTGGAAATACGTGAACTGACTGACCTCCATTCCATCTAACCAGACCTCCCAGCCCACTCCCCAGGCTCCCAGAGTCGGAGATTCCCAGTTGTCTTCAACGAATCGAATATCATGCTCCACAGGGTCTATTCCGAGAGCTTCAAGTGAACCGAGATAGAGTTCTTGGGAATTCTCGGGGTTGGGTTTGATAATCACCTGATACTGGAAATACCTCTGAACCCTCATCGGATTTTCGCCGTATCTACCGTCTGTGGGTCTTCTGCTTGGTTGGATGAAGGCGACTTTCCAGGGTTTTTTTCCAAGCGACCTAAGGAAGGTTGAAGGGTGGAATGTACCTGCACCCATTTCCAAGTCATAAGGCTGGTCGATTATGCACCCCTGCATAGACCAGTATGAGTTGAGTTTTTCTACTACGTCTTGTAAGTACATTGTTCCCTCCTGAGCTTCTTATCTATTCAATGGAAATCAGGTAGTAATAGTAGGGTTGTCCGCCGCTGTGAACTTCGAATTCGAGATCGGAGAAGCTTCCCGAAAGAGATTCGAGTAATTTTCCTGCGGCTTCTTCAGACACTTCCGATCCATAAAATATCGTGACTACTTCTTTGTCGTCGTCTTTTCCAAGAACGGACTTAATGGAGTCGTGAACGAGCTTTTCGAGCTTTCTACCCGAGGTTATCAAACCATCTCTACCTATCGCTATATACTCGCCTTTCCTTATCTTCTTTCCCTTCATGCTGGAGTCGCGAACGGCGTATGTGATAGAAATCGGAGAAACGGCTTCGGCCGCTTCTTTCATCTCTTCTATGAGGGAATCGCTATCCATCTCGTCGTTATATACGGTCATCGCGGCTATACCTTCCTGAACCGTACGCGTGGGGATTATGTAAACTTCTTTCCCGGGATTGTCATCGTGAATGGCGTTCGCCGCCTCTTTGGCAGTTAGAATAATGTTCGGGTTGTTGGGGAGGACAATTACCTTGTTGGCAGCAATTCTGCTGATGGCTTCATATAGGTCTTTCAGACTGGGATTCATTGTCTGGCCGCCCTTAACAACGTAGTCTACGCCAAGACTCTTCAAAACATCGGCCAGACCGTCTCCCGGTGAGACCACGATTACTCCGTGGTGCTTGTCCTTTCCATACATCTCTGGTCCTCTCGACTGGATATCAACAACGTGCTCATGCTGTACCTTCATGTTGTCAATCTTCACCTTCTGAAGGAATCCGACACCGAGGAACTTCTCAATAACATCTCCAGGATGGTCTGTGTGGACGTGAATCTTTATGATCTCATCTTGATGAACCATGACAATCGAATCTCCCATCTCTTCCAGATAGGCTTTCAGCAATTCCGAGCTCTCCTCCTGGCTTTCCGACTCATTTAGGTTCACTATCAATTCAGTGCAGTACGTGTACTTGAGCTCTTCCCGTACAATCTCAACTATACGCTCCGTTGAAGATCCCATGGCCTGCGGCATCTGCTGAATCGGTCCCTCAAGCTCTATATCGCCTTTCGTTGCCAGCAGGAAGCCTTCAAATATGTAGGCAAGTCCCTTTGCACCTGAATCGACTACCCCGGCCTCCTTCAGTTTTGGCAGAAGAGTTGGGGTCTTCTCAACAGTATCGAAGGCAACGTCTAAGAGTTTCTCGAAGTACTCGTCAAAATCCTCTATGCCTCCGAATTCATTCCCGGCAGTATCAGCAGAGACCTTCATGACGGTCAACATTGTGCCTTCAACCGGTTTCATCACGGATCTATAAGCGATTTCTTTGGCTCTTGTCAGGCCCTCGGTGAAGGCCTTGGTGTTGACGAACTTTCTGTTTCCTATTCCCTCGGCGAATCCTCTAAATATTTGAGAGAGGATTACGCCGGAGTTTCCCCTGGCGCCCATCAACATCCCAGTCTTGACCGCTTCCAGAACGCTCACCAAATCATCTTTCTTCAATCTATCGAGATACTCGCATGCCTCTATCATAGCGGCCGCCATGTTCGATCCAGTATCTCCGTCTGGAACGGGAAAGACATTGAGCGCATTAATCTCATCTTTATTTGCAAGAAGTCGTTCAGCGGCTTTCCGGAAGGCTGCGACAAAAAACTTGCCGTTGATACGTTTCATCTACTTAGCCTCCCATCAATCCTGCAAGCCGACAACGTGAATATTCACCTTGATATTGGTCGCTTCAGTAAGCTCCTTCAACTTGTGAAATACGTTTTCCTGGATGTTCTCAACGACGGTTGGGATCCTAACGCCGTACTCGAGAATCAAATCGATATCTATCTCAAGCGTTCCGTCGATCTCCTCGGTTACTTTGATTCCCTTTCTGGAATCTTCTCCCGTGCCGAAAAGCTTTGTCAAAAAGCCCGTTTGGGGCGATCCGACGTTCACCGGTCCGTAAGACTCAGATACAACTTTTTTGACTATTGAAGATATCGCCTGAAGAGAAATATCGATCTTACCGAATTCTGTAGTTACTTGCATTCTTTTCACCTCTCAGTCTAGAGATTCTATTCTCTATTCCCCTGGCATCCAACCCCAGTTCATTCAATACCTCTTCCCTTGTGCCGTGAGAAGAAAAATGGTCTTCAATTGCAATAATATCGATTCTACCATTGTAGTTCTTCCTTGAAGCCTCAAGCGCCACATTGGAGCCAAAGCCTCCGCTCTTTATTCCCTCTTCAACCGTCACTATCAGGTCGTAATCGGAAAAGATCTCTCCGAGAGACACTTCATCGAGCGGTTTTATTGATCGGCAGTTATAAAGAGCATATCCGTTCAGAAGAGCGGCCTCTCTGCTTCTGGAAACCATCGATCCCGTTGCAAGAACGGCAGCTTCCTTTCCGTCGATCACCTTTTCCCACTTGAACAGCTCAATCTTCCTCAGGTTAGAGACAATCTCGTCGATATTCTGGAGCTCCGTCTCTCTCGGATATCTTATCGCAGTGGGATGGTCCATCCATTTCTCAGCGAAGAGAGTGAAGATCATATTCGCCAGTTCCTTCAGGCTCGAAGGAGCGAGAATCCGCATATTTGGTATCATCGAAAGGAAAGCGATATCGAAGATTCCGTTATGGGTCGCACCATCCTGACCAACTATGCCAGCCCTATCTATCGCGAATAGAACCGGAAGATCCTGGATGGCAACATCGTGGATCAGCTGATCCAGCGCTCTCTGCAGGAATGTCGAGTACACCGCGAAGACTGGTTTCGTTCCGGCCGCAGCCATTCCTGACGCAAAGGTTGTGCAGAGCTGTTCGGTTATTCCAAGATCGAAAAACCTTGCTGGATGTTTCTCGGCAAACCCAGCCAGACCCGTTCCGTCGGGCATCGCTGCTGTAATAGCGGAAATTGACGGGTCCTTCTTTGCCAGTTCAGTCAGAACCTTTCCGAAGACTTCGCTGTAAGTAAGCTCCCCGTCTCGGGAGATCTTCTCGCCGTTCTCCGGGTCGATTCTGCTGACACTGTGAAATCTAGTGGGATTGCTTTCTGCGTATTCGAGGCCCTTTCCCTTCTTTGTGACTATATGGACAAAGAAAGGTTCATGCAACTGTTTGACTGCCGAAAAAAACGCCTCCAGCTCCTGAAAATCGTGACCTTTCACTGGACCCACGTAGTTCAACCCCATATCTTCGAAAATATTACCTCCGAGAATCGAGGCTTTCAATCCGCTCTTTATCTTAGAAAGGAACTGCTCGAGGCTTCCGAGCCGCATTGTCTCCAGGGCGTTCTTCAAGTCGCCTTTCATTTCTCTGTAGACGGGGTTCAGCCTTAGTTCTGCAAGCGAAGAAGAGAGACTTCCCACGTTTTTCCCGATACTCATACCGTTGTCGTTCACTATCACTTTTATCTTGGAGCCGATGTCTTTCATTTGATTGAGGGCTTCAAGAGCCAGACCAGAAGTCAAAGCTCCATCGCCTGCAACAACCACAATGTTCTTTGCGTTCTGAAATATACTCTCTGCCTGCTCTATGCCCATTGCGGCAGGAAGCGCCGTTCCAACGTGCCCGGCCCCAAAGAAATCATAAGGACTTTCCTTTCTGTTCAGGAAGCCGCTGATCCCGCCCTTCTTCCTGAGCGATCCGAAGGAACCATAACGACCTGTAAGCAGTTTGTGAGTGTAAGCCTGATGTCCGGTATCCCATATGATTATGTCTTCGTCAGGGTTGAATACCCGGTAAAGAGCTATCGTCAATTCTACGGTCCCCAGGTTAGAAGCGAGATGTCCAGTATTAGAGGACACGACTCTCGTTATCGTATCTCTTATCTCACCGGCCAAAACCTCCAGCTGGGTATAAGAGTAGTCTTTCAATCGTCTGAAGAGCGGCTGTTCATTCATCAATTACAACTCCATTCTTTCAATGGATTTATAGTAATGTCTGAAAAGAAGCGCCGTAGTAACACTGCCGACTCCCCCGGGCACTGGAGTAATCGCGGCAGCTATCTGGCTTACCTCGTCAAAGTCCACATCCCCGACTAGCTTCCCGTCCACGAAGTTAATTCCTACGTCTATCACAACACCACCGGGCCTGATCATTTCTCGCTCGATAAATCCTGCAATTCCAACGGCACTGACTACTATATCGGCGTTGAATGTCTTCTCTGATATGTCTCTGCTCCTCGAGTGGCAAACTGTCACGGTGCCGTCCACACCTTTCTTCAACAAGAGCAGCGCGAGAGGCTTCCCCACTGTATTTGATCTACCGACAATGGTTACGTCTCTCCCCTTCACTTCGATGCCGTAATAGTTGAGAATCTCCATGACGGCTTCGGCAGTGGGGGGAGCGAAGAACTCCTCGTCGTTGACTATTCCGCCGAGATTCGATACGGTTCGGCCCTCAAGATCCTTCTCGGGATTAAGCGCAGCCAGCACGGCCCTCTCGTCGGCGGTTTTCAGCGGGTGCATTACCATTATCCCGGCAACGCTCTTGTCTTTGTTCAGTTCGGAGATCTCCTCGATGGGATTGCTGCCGCTATCTCTCACTATCACTTCAATTCCGAGTTTCTCTCCCCGCTTCCTTATCGAATTCATATAGGTCTTGTTGGATGGGTCAGGCTCGTCGCAGAAGAGAACTAGTGAAGGAAGATCTCCACTTCTTTTGCTGATCTTCTCCTTTATTTCGGCATATATGCTCTCTGAAACGATCTTTCCATCAAGTATCATATGCACCACCTCAAAAGAGCCCGCTAATCTTTCCGTCTGCGTCCACATCTATCTGCTTGGCGTTGGGGTCTCTGCCCAGTCCTGGCATCAGCATTATCTTTCCGGCGACAACAACTATAAACCCGGCGCCGGCCGAGAGGTTTAGATCTCTTACCTTGAAAGTGTAACCCTGCGGAGCCCCCAGTTTCTTGTCGTCGTCGGAGATGGAATACTGAGTCTTGGCAACTATTATCGGTAGACGGTCAACTCCCTGCTTCTTGAAGAGCCTTAACTTGCTCTTTGCAGCAGGCTCAAGATCGACTTTACCGGCTCGATATATATCCTTCGCCAGCTTGTTCAGCTTCTCTTCGAAGGAAAGGTCCATCGGAATCAATGGTTTGTAATCACTCGGACCGTCGACAAGCTCGACAAGCTTCCTCGCGAGGTCGACTCCTCCAGCGCCGCCTTCTGCCCACACTCTCGACCGCTCGTAAGGTATCGAGTTCGACTTGCAGAGGCCGTCAAATTTTTCTTTTTCCTTTTCCGTGTCAGTCGGGAATTCGTTAAGGGCAACTATTACGGGAATGCCGTACTTGCGAATGTTTTCGAAATGAACCTTCAAGTTTTCGAATCCCTGTTCAAGTGCCGACAAATCCTCTTCCCGGATATCCTTTTTTGAAGCTCCCCCGTTCAGCTTAAGAGCCCTGATC
>DSBT01000010.1 GCA_011045915.1 Mesotoga infera | reverse complement strand
TCAAAGGAGATTCGTCTTGAAAAAGGGAATTCAGACAGTCGCGGCAGGCTCTTTGTACATAACGGTATTCACGCTACTATCAAAGGGACTCGGGTTCTTCAGAGAGGTTCTTACGGCAGATCTCTTTGGCACCTCGTGGCGGCTGGACGCAGTTGTTATTGCACTTTCTCCTGCCAGAGTCATCACAAGCATAATATCTGCAGGGTTGATAGCGGTTTTCGTTCCCCAGTACATAAAGATTAGGAAGAGGGATCCAGAGGACTCTCGAAGATTCGTATGGTCGGTGTTAGTGACGTTCGGATTAATCTACGCGGTATTCGGCGGATTTCTGATGTTATTTCCGTCCTTTTTCGTGAAGGTGTTTGCTCCAGGCTTTTCCACTGAGATACTCGACTATGCTTCAGATACATTAAAGCTTCTCGCGGTATTTCCTTTTATAAGCGGTTTGCAGCAGCTGCTTTCCGGACTGCTGAAAGCCGAGCGACGGTTCCTACAGTATTCCATCGCTCAGTTGATCTTCAACATCTTTGCAATTCCACTGATCTTCTTCCTTTCTCCATATTTGAACGAGATGTCGATCGCATATGGATGGATAGTTGGAAATGCACTAGTTACAGTAATAATGTTTCTGTTCTCTAGCAAATTCATCTCGGCTTCCACGAGGATCTTCTCCGAAGATCTGAGGTTCATACTGTATTTAGCCATACCGCTTGTCATTTCCAGCGGTCTGGGTCAAGTAAGCACCATAGTAGATAAGGCATTCCTTTCGCTCCTGCCTCCGGGACAGATATCCGGTCTTCATTACGCGGATACTCTTCTGGGAATCGTTTCGAGCGTATTCATCATAAGCTTTTTGGAGACCACTCGTACGGAGTTGTCGGAATTTGTTGCTAACGATGACGTCCGCAATGTTCAACTTCGAATGAGGAAGACGGCAAAGACGTCGCTATCAATCGCGATACCGATTGTCTTTTGGATCGCATTTATGGGCGAGCCGCTGGTCCGCCTCATTTTCGAGCACGGGGAGTTCACTTCCGAATCGACGACTGTTGTCGCGATTGCAATAATCGGTTACACTGCCAGGATTATTTTCCAACCCCTGGGTTTTCTCGCAAGACAGTTCTTCATATCTCACGGGAGAGTGAGATTCATGGTCTATCTCACGTTCTTCGGGATTGCTTTGAATTTCTTCTTTGACTGGATTCTTCTTGAACCGTTTGGTATTGGGGGAATCACGGCAAGCACATCGCTTGTAACACTTATTTCTACGGCAATATGGGTGTATCTGGTGGAGAGGAAGGGGGTCTCCTTCGTTCCGTGGAAGACAATAGTCATGCTTCTTGGTCTCTCAACTGCGATTGTACTTATCTCGCTTGCAATAAGAAGTAATGCGAGTGAAACGCTTTTCCTCATAGCCGGAAACTGTTTCTTCTTTGCACTTACGCTGTGGGCAACAAGAGATATAATGAAGTATATTCTTCGTAGACTAATTCCTAAGATCTTCTCCTGAAGACTTTTCGAGAGGATGATCGAAAAGTGGAAAGAGATACTGTCGCTGTTATCCTTAACTGGAATAACGCCGACATGACAATTATGCTGCTCAAGAACATCATGGGTGTCGGTGAAAACTGCGATGTCATTGTTGTCGACAACAATTCTTGTGTTGAAGAGAGAGAACGGTTACAAGAGTTCTTCTCGCGCGAAGGCAATTCATTCTATTCAGAGAGTCAAATCGACCAGATTTTAGAGAGGCAGGATAAGCTGCTACTGCTTCTCAACGACAACTACGGATACGCAAAGGGCAACAACTTCGGGTTGCGATTAGCATCAAGACTGAAATATGAATATGCCGTGATCTCTAACAACGATATAGAGATTGTCTCTCCATTAATTGATGACCTGAAGAGAATTCTCGAGTCTCATCAGGACATAGCGGTTGTGGGTCCGATGATCTCGGCTCCAGGGAGGAACGATGGTCCATTTGACAAACTCGGCATGCGTCTAATGTTCTGGAGGCCCGCATTCTATCCTTTTCACTGGTTGACTTTTCACATAAGTAGATTACTGCGACTGAACCGACCGGGATCGAAAGAGATTGAAAAGGAGGAGTTGACCTTTCCCTACTGCATCAGCGGCTCATTCATGATGGCGAGAATGTCTTCTCTTGAGAAAGTCGATTACTTTGATGAAAACACTTTTCTCTACTGTGAGGAGATGATTCTCGCCGAGAAGCTTCTTGAGAAAGACCTCCGTATGGCGTACCTTCCTGGAAAGGAAGTTAAACATCAACATGGCGCATCTACGGCACGACTAGACGCAGATATATCAAAACTTGAATTCAAGTCACGCCTGTACTATTTCGGGCGCTACAGAGGTTTCGGCAAGGTAAGGATCGCGATGCTGAAAGTTGCGTCCTGGGTCTACAAAAGGATCTGGTTCCCGCTTTTTCAGACATCGAAGAGGACACTGAGAGGAGTCAGAGAATGAAGGGCATAATTCTTGCGGGTGGTGCTGGCAAAAGGCTTCATCCATTGACCAAGGTAATTTCCAAGCAACTTCTGCCCGTCTACGACAAACCGATGATCTACTACCCGCTCTCGGT
>DSBT01000009.1 GCA_011045915.1 Mesotoga infera | reverse complement strand
CGTCATGCACATGATTGCATGTATGCAAGTTTTTGCATGCAGAAGTATTCACCGAACTGAGGCTCAAAGTATGAAAGCTTCTGTATTTGGCTTTTAATAAGCAACTTGTCCAATTCTAATCTCCTGGCATGCTATTGCTGACTGATATTGTGATGACTACTAAAACAACTACCAGGGGGTGTAAATCGTGACAGAGAAGTTTTCGAAGATCGCACTCAGAATGAAATCCAACGTTATCAGGGAACTGCTTAAGGTTACCTCGAAACCGGGAATGATTTCTTTTGGCGGAGGTGTTCCCGACCCAGATACATTTCCGCGCTTTGAAATGGCCGAAATATCAAAGGAAGTCCTTGAGAAAGAGTACAAGTTCACTCTTCAGTATGGCTCAACTGAGGGTGATCCGATTCTAAAGGAAGAGTATATATCTCTTCTGAAACGAGAAAGCGGAATAGAAGGTCTCGACGTTGACAATCTGCTCGTCACTGTGGGTTCCCAGAGCGCGCTCGATCTTATAGGCAAGATCTTCCTCGACGACGACAGTATCTACTTCGTTTCGAAACCGGTCTATCTTGGAGCCGCCAGCGCTTTCGCATTGAGGTCGAACGGCTACGTCTACATGGATCTTCGCGAGGACGGAATTGATCTTGATGAGGTTGAAGACAGACTGGAAGAGATTGCTTCACGAGGAGAGATTAACAAGGTCAAGTTCATATACGTTATCTCTAACTTTCACAACCCGGGTGGCGTCACAATATCACTGGAAAAGAGAAAGAGGCTAGTCCAAATCGCTGAGAAGTATGACATTCTGATCGTTGAGGATGATCCTTACGGTGACCTCAGGTACGAAGGCGATTCAATAGATCCAATATTCAAGATTGGAGGTCAGAACAGAGTGTTGCTTCTGAGGACATTCAGCAAGATTCTCTCCCCGGGGCTGAGATTAGGAATCGTTATTGGGAACAAGACCATAATAAGAAAAATGGTCATGGCTAAGCAAGCATCAGATCTCTGCACCCCCAGCCTAACACAGAGAATCGCGGCCAGATATCTTCAGAGGCATGACCTGCTTGCACAGATTAAGCCAACAATAGCTCTCTACAAAGACAAGAAGGACCTCATGCTTTCAGAGCTCGAGAAGAATTTTGGAGACATGAAGGGATTTCATTGGACCAAACCTGACGGAGGCCTTTTCATTTGGTTCACACTTCCCGAAGACTTTGATACCGAAGAAATGCTGGAGATGGGCAAGGCCGAGAACGTGCTTTTTGTCCCAGGAGAGGCCTTCTCGCTGGACAACACATGCAGGAACTCGATGCGATTGTCCTTCTGTCTTCCTCCCAGAGAGGATATCATAGAAGGAGTAAGAAGGCTGAAGAAGATCGTTGTGGAGTACGGCAAAGAGAAGAATATCCTCTGAGGAAGTGATAAAATGAAAATCTTAGCAATAAACCCCGGATCTACTTCAACGAAAATTGCTGTCTTTAACAACGAACATGAAGTAACGAAAGGAGCGATCAGACATTTCGCATCGCAGAAGAATCCTGAAGATGATATTCGAGAGAGGGCAGAGGAAATTATCTCCTTTCTTAGAGATCGT
>DSBT01000008.1 GCA_011045915.1 Mesotoga infera | reverse complement strand
TCGCTCGACACGAAGATAGACTGGTATGACATCGGAAGGAACTCCGATTACCTCGAGATACTCGGTATGGCACTTGAAGGAAGGATAAAGGGCTTCAAACCTTCCGGAAGAGAAGTGACCGAAGGTCTCTGGAGAGGCGCTGGCTCGGTTCTCGAGAAGAGCATGAAGATCATTACGCCGGTATATGTTGGGGCTGGTTCAATAGTTGAAAAAAATGTGAAACTGGAAGGGCCGGTAATGATAGGGGCAAACTGCAGAATTGGCGAAGGAGTCGAGCTGAGCAATGTGTATGTCGGCGACTATACTAGAATTAAGCCTGGCTTCAAGGGAAAGAATCTTCTGATTACTCCGGAATATTACGTAGGAACAGATGGAAGCGGGGGAGGAATTCTTAATTCCAATCTAAGCAATTACGTCTCTGATGTCAGAGCTTCTGAAGGCATTTCCCCTGCCGGGTAGAGAGGATTCTTTTATCGTGCTAGAATTGTCCATAGGTTTTTTCTAGGAGTTGCTAATTTTGAAGATTGTCAAAGTCAAGAGCCGGCAGGAGAGGAAAGAGTTCATTGAGCTTCCAAGGAGACTATACCGCGATTACCCCCTCTGGGTACCTCCTCTAAGCCATGAAATAAAGGCAGTGTTGAAAAGCAAGAGCTCACAGCTTCTTGCGAACGGTCCTCACGATTTCTTTTTGGCAAAGAACGGAAGTAGTGCGGTGGGAAGGATCGCCGTGGGCATAGAACAGGTTATGAACCGCGAGAAGTCCGTGGAGCATGCATACTTCACTCTTTTTGAATCTGTCAACGATAAGCTAGTTGCAGAGGCACTTCTGAGAACGGCAGAAAGCTGGGCAAAGAGCAAGGGCATGAAGTACCTGAAGGGACCTGTTTCCCCCACTAACGGCGACGATTATAGAGGGCTGCTGGTAGATAACTTCGAAGATCCGCCTACCGTTATGTTGCCTTACAATCCCCCCTACTATGTTGACTTTTTTGAAGACTTCGATATCTACTTGAAATACCTTGCATTCAGATACGATCTCGAGCACGTGATATCCGAGCGCGAGATAAAGTTTACCGAGATCGCTATGGATCGCTACGGATTTCACGTCGAAGAGGCCGATTTCAAGCGGCTTAAGGAAGTCGTCGCAGATCTTCAAAAGATAATGGAGGAATCAATCCCGAAGTGGGAAGAGGATGTTCTTCCTCCCACTTTTGAAGAACTCTGTGATATGGCTAAGATGCTTAGGACAGTTGCAGATCAGAGAATGGTCATCATCGCGAGATCAGGAGAAAGGCCAATAGGCTACTTTGTAGCGCTGCCGGACTTCAGCCCTCTCATTCGCGAGATTGACGGCAAGCTACTTCCCTTTGGCTGGTATAAGCTGCTGAGCAAGAGAAAATCTCTTGTGCGGGTAAGAGCGGCGATACTCTTTGTCGTTCCCGATTTCAGAAACAAGGGCGTGCCCTCGGCTATGTTCTTGAGAGCGTACAGAAATATCCAGAATATGGGTTTCAAAGAAATCGAAGGATCGTCGATCAGCTCAATAAACGCAACGATGATCGCAAATGCCCGGCGTGCCGGAGGCAAGGAGTACAAACATTACATAGTCTACGGAAAGAGCCTGCTGAAGAGACCGCTTTCACTCAGTGAGATATACGGGATTGCTGCAAGCAAATTCGTTCCAAAAGTCCAACAGACTCCTGAAACTCTTCTGCAAAGGATCTAAACTCGAGAGAAGGTTCGGCTGCGAAAGGCTTCTGACTGTCTATGAATTCGAGAAAAGCAAAGAGTTTCTTGTATCTGGTCATGTACATGAGATCCCGTTCGCTCTGGAAGTTTTCTGCGCTGAACGCCCTAATGACTTCAAACATAAGAGATGAAGGCGAGTAGGGAACCAGTCTCTCGACCTGGAGAAAAGAAGCCATCTCTTCGAGCATTCCGGTAACGAGATGACAGGTTCTCGAGTAGGGCTGCTTCACAATGCTTTCCAGCCAGGGGATGAACTCCCGATAGTAAT
This sequence comes from Mesotoga infera, assembly GCA_011045915.1. NCBI lineage: Bacteria > Thermotogati > Thermotogota > Thermotogae > Kosmotogales > Kosmotogaceae > Mesotoga > Mesotoga infera. The sequence continues at coordinate 172 of DSBT01000008.1, read as the reverse complement.
GGTATTCTGCAGTTTCACCCTCGACTCCGGTGAGCCCGAGTAATCGCAATGCTTCTATTCTAGAGCCGCTGTCGAGCGACAAGAAATGATTTCTTAACGGATCGTCTTCTCCAAATATGAAGTATCTTGAGCCTCCCAGAACACCGAAAGTCTTCATTGCGTCGAGATATCC
>DSBT01000007.1 GCA_011045915.1 Mesotoga infera | reverse complement strand
TTAAGGGCCTTAAGAAGCGTCCCACCGTAACCGTGACTGGTAATACCAACATACCTAATAAGACCCTCCTTCTTCGCCCACTCAATCGTCTTCAGCGCTCCATTCGAGGACGAAATGGCTTCCCAGTAATCATTTTTGATTACGGCGTGAAGAAAGAGGATATCTATGTGATCCCTCCCGAGGTCCTTTAGGGTAGATAGCAGGTCTTTCTCGGAAGACAGCTTCTCTCTGCTTCCAGTCTTGGAGGCTATCACAATTCCTTCCTGTGGAAGCACTTTAGAGAGCTTCCTCTCAGAAACTCCGTCACCATAGGATCTTGCGGTTTCGAAGTAATTGCCCCCCGCCTCAAGATATCTCTTCACAATCTCTTTTACTGTGTCGAGTTCAATTTCAAGCAGATGAAACCCTCCCAAGCCCAGAAGGGAGAGCTCAAGTCCTGTCTTGCCAAGCTTACGGTACTCCATTTCCTCACCCCCCATCTATAATGTTACTACGGCAAAGATCAAATATTGTGATTCTCCCAAGGCAAGATCTCTTCAATATATATTGAATCACCACCAGAAGCGGAGAACTTCTAGACGCAATACCGATAAACCCATATAAGAAAATGAACCGTTGGCACGAATATTCCGTCGTACTTTTAAGCAGACTTGTTCTCCTACCACCCGGCCCGGACGCTTTCCGGGCTTTTTTTACGAAGAGAGCTCAAATCGACAGAGTGACATTTCATGATCGGTGAATTGCCGCAAAAGTTACCGTATAATCAGCTTGGGCCATCCAGTACACATGTCAGCATTTCTATCACTTCATCTCTGTCGGCTGTAAAGATTATCCGATCGTTCAGACGAAAAGTCTTGACAAGTCCGCACGCGACCAAAGCCGAGAAAGCCTCTGTCAATTCCGCGTTTGACAGCTTCATTGCTCGCGACAGTTCATAACCAGTAAGACGTTTTCCGAAAAGAGCGTTTAGCAGTCTTATGCGGCTCGGGTTTGAGAGGGCTCCGTATCTTCTGGAAGCAATACTGACTGAATCTCTTTCGAGAACGGAACTGACGAAATTGAAGCCAACAATGAAGACATCGCTCTCAGCACGTGGATGAAATATTCCGCCCTGAGCGTTCTCTATGAAATATGAAAGGACTAGAAGGATCTTCCTATCCTCATCGAGTTCTTCATAATGCAAATTGTCCGTTAGCTTCAGTAGGTACTCATTACCTCGGGCAGATAGGTTCCTTTGGAGATATTCAAGACTTTCTTTCAAACTCTTCTCATCGTAAGGGGCGGTCGAATACACGTGTTCTTCATACCACTGCAAAAGGTGAAGGTAGTCTTCCTTCATCTTTTCAGGATCCGATATGAACTCAAGCATGACCGCTTTCTGTTGAGATGTAAGAACAGCCTTTTCGGCAAGAAAGACGAGCGCTTCCTTCTGGTCCTCCAGTATTCTGTCCACAATTCCTTCATCATACCCGACAGATCTCGGTCCCAAGCCAATCAGCAAGAAATCCTTTATCATGTCCTTCGGAGAGACCAAGGCTATTCTCTGCAACAAAACATGAACACTTTCAAAACTATCTTCAGACATAACGGGACTTATCCTCATTCCAAGCGGTGCCTTCCAGTCGAAGTAAAGGCTCATCTTCTCGAGAATCGTCCCCGGCAGCTTCTTCTTGGTAGTCCTTACCCATTCGGCAAGCTCTCCGGCGGGGCGATAGCCCGGAGTCAGTTCCAAGAAGTGCCTTGCCAGTCTCTCGTCATTTGTCAGACGATATATGCTCGGCAGGAAATCGAAGGCTCTTCCAAACCGTATCTCTACTCTTTCAAGCGCATTCAAAGTCTTTTCACCTCCCCAGATGGTGAAACCGATATAACCATCTATCCCAAGACGCCCGTCTCCAAACCCAGAAGGTCGGTGAACGTCCTTATTTCATTTCGCTGATTATGCCGATTCCCTGAGGTCCAAGATGAGTGCCGATTATCGGCTCAATGATTCTACTTTCGATTTCAGCTTCGGGAGCCTCTTCACGAAACATCTTCTCAGCGGTTGCAGCATCTTCCTTTCTCCAGATCGTCAGCACTCTCACTCTTCGTAGATTCTCGGGCTGGATCTCCTTGAAGGTGTGACTGACCAAGCTTTCAAGCAGTTTCTTGTTCCCCCTGACGTTTTCTACCGGTTTGAGCTCACCGTCGTCAAGCTGAATAAGCGGCTTCATCTTCAGAAGGTTTCCCATAAGAGCTTTGGCCTTTCCTATCCTTCCACCCTTCTGTAGGTAACTCAGATCATCCGTTGAACAGAACGTCCTGGTCTTATTGTGGAAGTTCGAAGCATATTCGATGAGCTCTTCAATGGAAGCGCCTTTCTGAATCAAATCACCGAGGTTTTTAACAAGTAGTCCTGTTCCGTCGGCTACCAGCTGCGAATCAACCACATGTATTGGCTGTTCGAAGTCTCTTGCCGCAATAGTTGCAGAAACGCTGGTTCCGCTCAGTTTGCCAGAGAGAACGGGAACTATCAACACATCGTATGTCTTGAGAGCCTCCTCGAAAACCTCTATGAAGTCTTGGGGAGAAGGTTGTGAGGTACTGGGCAGTTCAGAGGCAGAACCCAGCTCCTCGTAGTATTTGTCCAGATCGAGATCAATAGATTTAGAGTACTTGCCGCCTCTATTGATGTAAAGCGAAACGATTCGTACGTCGTATTTCTGTATTTCTTCAGGGGTCAAATTGCACGTATTATCGGTGACCAGACCAATTTTCATTCCACCTACCTCCTTAAGCAGACTACACTATTTTACAATTATAGCGTTCATGGACAAAACCTATTGAAGAATTCGATGTCATTTGTCGAAACTCTCGGCCATCACTGAATCTTCTGAAATTCCCGCTCTCAAGAAGTGAAGATTTCTGCAGAAACGAAACTGTCATGATAGACTTTTTGAAAATAGAAATCTAAGGAGTTGAGCTTCATGAATTTCGAAGTTAGGGGCATTGTTGAGGGATTCTACGGTACCCCCTGGACAATGGGAAAAAGACGAGAGATGATAAGGTTCTTGGGAGAGCACGATTACAATCTATACATATATGCTCCGAAAGACGATCAGCTTCACAGGAAGAGATGGCGCGATATGTACGACGAGGATTTCAAGAACGAGTTCTCAGAATTGGTCGCTGTAGGTTCGTCATGGGGTGTTACAGTCGCGTTTTCCGTCAGCCCTGGACTAGCCGTGAAATACTCTAGCGATTCAGATGTCGATACCATGGTTTCGAAGTTCATTGAAATGGCAAATGTCGGTGTTCGCTCATTTGCGCTTTTCTATGATGATATTCCAGAGACTCTTGTCCATGAAGAAGATATTAAGGAGTTCACTTCTCTTGCGCAGGCTCAATCCTTTTTCGCTAATACAGTGTACGGATCGCTTAAAGAGAAAGTGGGTAGTATTTCCAGGTTCATTGTATGTCCCACTCAGTACCACGGAAAAGAGATCACCGAGTACATGAGAACGATCGGAAAAGAACTCGACAGGGAAGTCTCTATCATGTGGACAGGTCCCAGTGTCTGCTCGGAAAGAATTTCTTCTGAAAATGCCAGGTTGGCAGAAAAGGCATTCGAGAGAAAGCCATTGTTTTGGGATAATTATCCAGTGAACGATGCTTTCATGGTCCCCGAACTTCACGTCGGTCCTTATGAAGGAAGAGCCCCCGAGATTGTTGAACACAGTGAAGGAATTGTACTAAATCCAATGATCCAGCCCTTCGCATCGAAAATAGCTCTCAGTTCCGCCGCCGAATTCCTGTTAGATCCTTATGGATTCGATTCTGAGAAGTCCTGGTTTCATGCTATCCGAGAAATTGCCCCGTCCTGCGAAGAAGAGATGAAGACCTTCTGCGAATACTATCTGATGAGTCCTGTTCATAGAGGACACGCGAATAGGCTCGCCAGTATTCGAGACTCTTTAGAGTTTCTAATATCTCAGAACAGATGGTCCCAAGTGCAAGAACTACTCATGGAAGAGGGAACCAGAATTTCTGAATCGGCCGAGGTTCTTAAGGATATGTTGCCGCCCAGTCTGCTGGAAGAGATCGAACCATGGATTCTGGAGTTCTCGCTGTGGGGAAAGGCGCTTCATACGTCTGCCGGAATAGTATCCGCAAGACTTCTTAAGTTTGCGCAGACCGTAACAGACGAAGAGATTTCCGAAATCCATGATTTATGCCTCAAAGCAGAATCTGCTCTTTGCGAACTGGTGAAGGCCGACACGATTTCGGGAGGGATTCTATTCAGGGATTCTGTTCAGGAGGTTCTAATTAGGGCAAAGGGCTTCACGAAACTTCTCCTGAACTAGGCTTTTGCTTGTGCTATTATCTTTGTAGATTGACTGCCAGTGCGAGATGCCAGCAGGGAATCTAGGTCTTTAAGGAGGAGAGATAATTGAACATAATTAGAAAAGAAGAGCTGAAACCGAAGTGTCCTTACTGTGAATCAAGTCTTTCGGATATTTACTTCAAACAGAAGGGACCGGGGTTTTTGTTCAGCAAAACGGCAGTATACTTTTGCCCTCACTGCCATAAGGTACTTGGAATTGGAAGAAGCAATATAGGTTAGAAATTGAGAAATGAAGTCTGTAGCACTGTCTTTTCTCGCAGGCTAAGTCGTATCGATGTGACTTTTCTAGTCTGAGCGCATTATCTGGAGCAAGTTGTCTTGAAGTTCATTCGGGCCTCTAACCGATCGAGACAATAGGACTTCTACATTCCATTTGGTGCAACAATCCCTATTAGTTTCGTTTGCGAATTGTAGAGAATAAATTACCGACTTCTTTATGTGTATCAGTTGGAATTGATCTGTAACATGTTGTATAATAATCTAGGCTTGCGCGGGAGGGAGATTTTTTAAGTTGACTTCGGACATTGAAGGCTCATATTCGATACTTACTGTCAGGGATTTTGGAAGGGCCTGGCGTAGACGTACTGCTAGAATTATACTGAAGAAATCAGTTGTGAGCGAGGTCGAACTCGAAAATATCACTCGCCAAATCTGGGAGACTTCGGGACAGGATGTCGACGAGATGATAACTGTCTTCTACCTGCCCGGTATGGATACGACCTCGGTGGCCTACGGTTTCGGTTCAT
>DSBT01000006.1 GCA_011045915.1 Mesotoga infera | reverse complement strand
TGCCCGATAATTGACTTCTCGGCCAATTTGACCGTTGAAGAAGCGGACAGACTGGCTGCCAATACTCCTGGAAAGGGTGTGAGGCTGGTCTTTACGGAGAACGCTCACCTTCACGAAGGTCAGAGAGAGCTTCTCTTGAAGCTTTCGCAAAGAACGGGAAGAACACTGGTAATCGCATTGAGAAATCCATACGATGCTTTCCTGAAAGGCGTTAAGAACTGCGTAATCAGCTACGGTTACGAAGCGGTTTCGCAAAGGAGCCTTAAGAAGGTTCTATGCGGCACGATCAAAACGCAAGGAAAACTTCCGGTAAGGATACCGCAGGAGGTCTAATGTGAAGTTTCATCAACTTGAGACAGAGGGATCTAATCCCAGAACGAAAAATCTTGATGAACTATCGACGTATGAGATGCTTAGGATTATGAACGAAGAGGATGCGACAGTTCCACTGTCTGTTAGAGAAGTTCTAAATGAAGTCGCCTCTGCGGTTGAGTTGTGCGTGAGGTCTCTAGAACTTGGAGGAAGAATTGTCTATGCCGGGGCAGGCACGAGCGGACGTCTTGGCGTCCTTGATGCAGCGGAGGTCGTTCCCACTTTTGGGGTTTCGAAAGATCTGTTCGTAACTATGATAGCCGGGGGCCAGGAAGCTCTCGCAAACGCCGTCGAGCAAGCCGAGGACAGCATCGAGTTAGGCGAGGAAGAGGCAAGAAAGGAAAGTATAACTGAAAAGGACGCGGTAGTAGGGATCTCGGCATCGGGACGGACGCCTTATGTGGAAGGAATACTGAAGTACGCGAGAAAGCAGGGAGCCCGAACTATCTTGATATGCAATGTGGGAACTCCCCGGCTTACAGAGCTTGCCGATGTTACGATAGCTGTCAGGACCGGTCCCGAAGTCATTACGGGCAGTACAAGGCTGAAGGCTGGTACGGCTCAGAAGATGGTCTTGAATATGATCAGCACGATCACGATGGTTAAGGTTGGCAGAGTCTTTGGGAACTACATGATAGGGGTAAAGATCCTCAATCGAAAGTTGGTGGATAGAGCAACTAGAATAGTTTCTGAGATTAGCGATCTCTCTTACGAAGAATCGGAGAAGATACTTGAAGCCTCAGGCAGAGAGGTCCCCCTTGCGATTCTCATGGCCCTTACGGGACTCGGTAAGGAAAAGTGCGAGGAGTCGCTCAAAAATAATAGAGGCCATGTGCGCTCGGCTCTCAAAGAACTGGGAAGAGTGAGTTGAGAGAAACCGGTACACCGGTTTACTACCGGATTTATAAGGAGTTGAAGCATCGAATAAGTAAGGGAGTCTATTCGAAGAAGATTCCAACCGAAAAGGAACTATGCAATGAATTCGGCGTAAGTAGGCTTACTCTGAGAAGAGCACTTGACGAGCTCAAGAGAGAGGCAGTAATTGAGTCTTCGAAGGGTCGTGGTACATTCGTTGTTGAACAGAAACACGAAGAGAGCATAAGCGAGCTAACAGGGTTCACTGAAGAGGCAGCTAGAGAAAAACTTAGGGCCAGCTCAATAGTGTTGAGTGTTGGGCTTGTTGTTCCTCCTGATGATATTGCTAAAAACTTCGGTGTTCCAACCGATGGTATGGTAGTGTTTCTACATAGAGTGAGATATCTGAATGACGAACCCTACGGAATTGAGATGGCTTACTTGAATCCTCTGGCAGATATCAGGATCCTCAACATAGTCAGCAGAGATATGAGTGTAGAGTCTCTGTATGCTATTCTAAAGAATGAGCTGTCATTAGTCCTTGATTACGCTCAGGAAAACATTGAAGTCTGCAGACTTTCCAAAGAAGAGGCATTTCATCTTAATGTAGAAGAGGGAAGTTACGGCATAGCTCGTGAAAGACAGACATTTACAAATAGGAACCTTTGCGTTGAAGTAGTCAAATCAGTATACAGAGGGGATCGTTACAGACTAAAGGTAGTGAGGAGAGTAGAATGAGCAAGAAGATACTTGCAATGGACGGCGGCGGAACTAGTCTTAGGGTAACTGCCATTTCAAGTGAAGGAAAGAAAAGGAAGAGTTATAGCACGGGAGTGAATATTACTGCAGTTAGTTCCAGTAATCTTATATCGATCTTCTCATTAGTCCGCGACGATATTTGGATTCCGGACGTCATACTTGCTGCGTTCTCCGGTGCCGGAGACAGAATCCGCGAAGGAAAGTTGAGACAGGCATTGGAATCTGTTTTCAGAGACTCGGAAATTGAGGTAATTATGGATATTGAAGGTCTTTACAGAGCTGCGGTTGGCGAAGAAAGAGGTGTCGTTGTTGTTTCAGGTACTGGCTCAACGGTTTATGGTCATGACCATGCAGGTGTAGCGGTTAAATCCGGCGGTTGGGGACACATTTTTGATGATGAGGGAAGCGCTTACTGGATCTCTAAAGAGCTGATCGCCGCTTCTCTAAAGTACAGGGATGGACTTATTCCTCACGATCCCGTTTTCGATCAACTTGTCCAGTTCTTTGAAACAGATAACATAGAAGAGCTCGTCAATCTCACGCTTCTACCCGACATGAAGACAAAGATTGCTTCTTTTAGTAAAGTTGCTCTGAAAGATCCCTCCGAATTGGTTAAGATCGTAGCGGATAAAGGGATCGGAATACTTGCCAAGAGAACCCTCAGAGTTCTTGAAAGAACTGGAGAGGTTGACACAATACACACCTTCGGCGGCTCTTTTGCTTCCGCCTATTACAACGAAAGATTCTCAAAGATGATAAACAGTCACAGAACCTCGCTTTTCACCGGAAATGTTGATGAGATACTAGCCGAGCAGATGTTTGAGAAGCTCAATAGATCCTGAACTCTTTCACCAGATTCTCGAACTCTATTTGCTCATCTTTCCACAGTCCGGAAAGTTCGGCGGCCGTTGCTCCTTCCAGGAGCCTTTCTCTGTAATGCTCGTCTCCCATAATCAGGTCGAAATGGTACCTGCCGTCCCACATCTTGTTTAGGGGAATGCTGGTCCCGTGATAATGAACATCCCAGTCGAATTTTTCCGGCCAAAGCTTCATGAGAGTGGCAATGATGTCAAGAGCAAGTTCCAGTGGTTTGATTGCGTTTCTATCCGTAACATAGAACTCGAGGCCATTACATGGCTGGTCGTGCAGCTTGAATGCTCCGGGAATGAAACTCCTCTCTCTGAAGGAAACACCGGGATGATCATGCTCTTTCAGTTCCTTATAAAGCGGCGCCGAGTCGATCCATGGCGCTCCTATGTATTTGAATGGATGGACGGTACCGCGCCCCATGGATAGGTTCGTGCCCTCAAATAGGCAGAAGCCCGAGTAGAGTATTGCGTGCTCTAGCGAGGGTATGTTCGGGGAAGGCGTGCTCCAAAGGTGGCCGGTTTCGTCATAGTACATATACTTCTCGTAATTCTCCATCGGAACTACTGTAAGATCCGCGCCGATATCGAAGACCTTGTTGAAGTACTTTGCCACCTCACCAACGGTCATGCCATATCTCAAGGCAAGACCATACCCTCCAACAATGCTGTCTAGCCTCTTCTTTATTGTGGGGCCCACGATCTTACTTGAAAGCGGGTCCGGCCTGTCGAGAACAACTACCTCTATCCCCCTTTTCGAGCACTCCTCCATTGAATAGACAAGAGAATAGAGATACGTATAAAATCGGAGTCCAACATCTTGAATATCATAAATGAAGGCATCAATTCCGGAAAGCATTTCCTCTGTTGGTCGTATAACATCTCCGAAGAGAGAGTAGATCGGTATTTCATACTTTGGGTCCACTGCGTTGTCGACGCTAACTCCATCGGCTGCGGCTCCCGAGATACCGTGTTCGGGTCCGAACAACTTCACGATGTTAAATCCACCGTTCAGCATCAGGTCAACATTGATTTTCAGATCTCCATTTACGCCGCTCGAGTTTGTCAGCAACCCGATCCGTTCCTTTCTTAGTTTGTCGCTATCTATGAGACAGTCGATTCCAAGCTTAACTTTCATGCCCGGCACCTCACTTTATTGCTCCCTGCGTCATACCCGTTATGAACTGCCTGGAGAACAACAGGAAGAGTATTATCGTTGGAGCGACGGCCAGCGTAAGTCCTGAGAACAACAGATGCCACTGGTTTACATACTCCCCGAAGAAGATCGAAACGGCTAGAGTGATCGTCGCCTTCGATCTGTCCGTAATGAAAATAAGCGGGAAGAAGAAATCGTTCCATACGTTTACGAAGCTTACGATAGACACTATGGAAAGGGCGGGTTTTATGAGGGGAAGAACGACTCTCCAGTATATCTGCATCGGAGAAGCGCCGTCGATTCTAGCTGCTTCTGAAAGCTCGTTCGGGACTCCGTCAATGAAATTCTTCAGAAGAAACACGGAGAACGGGATATTGATTGAAGTGTAGATTATTATCAGTCCCAGAAG
>DSBT01000005.1 GCA_011045915.1 Mesotoga infera | reverse complement strand
AAGGTTTATGCAGACTATGTTTACAAAGAAAAGGAGTATCGCCCCGGAAAAGCCGGCCACATTGCCGCTGCCCAGCAGCATTCCTGCAGTAGCCAACGGTGGCATCAGTGAAACGGCAACCATGACTCCAATAAGAGATGTTGAGACGCCGGAGGTAATTGAGAGAGCTGCGGCCGTCCCGGATGAAAAGGCGAGCACAATGTCACCAATGTCTGCCACCGTACGGCTGGTTATCTCGTGAGTCGTGTAATCTAGCCTCAACAGGAGCCCAAAGACAAGAGCGAAGGTAAAGCCCAGTCCGATGCGGATCAGATTCGTTCTCACGGATTTTGCAAGAAGTCCGAAATCTCCGAGCGTCGTTGCGAAAGACTGTGCGACATTTGGCCCGAGCATTGGAGCGATGACCATCGCCCCGATTATTATTGCAGGGCTGTTCCTAAGAAGCCCTATCGTTGCGACGATGGTCGAAAGAATAATCATTGTTATGTCAACTGCGTCGTTAGATATCATTTCAGAGATGTCGTGATACAGCTCTTCTCTGCTTATTCGCTTGAAGATTCCCTTCTCGGGCTTCTTCTCTTCTTCCTCGGCCTGTTCCTCTTCTTTCTTCTCTTTTTGAGTTCTTGGAAGCGAGGCTTCCACCTGAAAGAGTATCGCCCTGAAGGACTCATCCTGGGTGAAGCGCTGCTCGAGAGAGTCCAGGACCTTCTCGCTGTTTTCGGCAAGCGCCAGTATCTTCGTCTGCCAGAGCTTTTCCGATGTCTTAACCATCCAGTGGGCGATTATCGATTTTTCTTCCGGCATTTCCTCAAGATCTTTTTCAGGGTCGGAGCCTGAAAATACTTCTATCAATCTTTCGGCCATCTAATCACCATCCCGTATAGAGACTGTGGCATAATTGTTGTACTTGCTAAGAATATACTACACCTGCAACTAAGAAGAGAAGGCGTGGAATCAGGGAGGTCGGAGTGGTCTATCTTTTGCTGGCGATACTTTCCAGTTCCTCTATAGCAATGATTTTCAAGGTGACCGAGGGGAGAAGTTACAACAGGCTTGCGGTTACCACGTTCAATTATCTTAGCGCTTTTCTGATTGCTCTGACCATGATTGCCATAGAAAGACCGGATTTGGGGCCGGGCGGAGGTTCTTTGAAAGAAGTGATGGTTGAGGGAAACGGAGTCTTCAGCCTTACCAGCAGTGTTGTATGGGGTCTTTCGTTGGGTCTGGTAGCCGGACTGTTCTTCTTCCTGTCGTTTGTTTTCTATCAGAAGAGCGTTAAAGAGAGCGGCGCTAGTCTATCCGGGGCATTCGGAAAACTCGGAATCCTGATTCCCATGCTCTTGTCTCTTCTGGTGTGGAAGGAATACCCCGGAGTGCTCCAGTGGGTCGGGATAGCTCTCGCCATATGCTCTATCGTACTCGTCAACAACCCTTTCGGATCGGGGAAAAAGAATTTTAAGGCCGCTCTCATTATGTTATTCATTACCGGCGGACTGGCAGAATTTATGAACAAGTTGTTCCAGAACTACACCGTCAGCGGCTACAAGAATGTCTTTCTCTTCAGCGTTTTTGCCAGCGCTTTCGCGATAAGCGCGGTTTTTCTGAAAAGGTCGGGGAAATCTTTTCACAAGAGGGAAGCACTCGTGGGGTTAATTGTGGGGCTGCCCAATCTCTTCTCTTCATTCTTTCTCATAATGGCTCTTGAAGAAATGAAGGGTTCCGTGGTCTTCCCCGTTTACAGCGCGGGAAGCGTTGTGATGATCGGTCTTGGAAGTATGCTGCTATTCGGTGAAAAGCTCAAGAAGCTCGAGATGATTTCCCTTGGAATGGTGCTGGTCTCACTGATTATAATAAACATATGATATCTCTTTGGATTAAAACAACGTCGAGGTAGTATTGAGACAATATCAGTCAATGGAGGTGCGTCCCGTGTTACACAGAATCGGAAGAGACAGAGTCGTGTACGATATGTCGCCTGAACACAAGCCCGTTCTGGAGGTGAGCCCGGGTGATACGGTAATTGTGGAGACGGAGGATTGCTTTTGCCACAGGATCGTCTCAGAGTCTCAGACGGTCGGAGGAGACTTCGACTTCACTCATGTGAATCCGGCCACCGGGCCCATCGCAGTGAAGGGAGCGATGCCGGGTGACACGATAGTAGTCAGTATAGAGAGCATAGAGCTGGACGATCAGGGAGTCATCGAGACCTGCCCCTCATGGGGACCCGTAACCAACGTATCGAAGAGTTGCGTCACGGAGATCGCAAAGATTCACGGCAACTACGTGTCCTTTATGGGAGAGCGAATAGAGGTCAGGCCAATGATAGGCGTAATTGGCAATGCTCCGGCAGACAAATCCATTCCCTGTACGACCCCGGGGAGGCATGGAGGAAACCTTGACACGAAGAATATCATGGCGGGTTCAAGAGTCTATCTACCGGTCTTCATTAAAGGAGGCAATCTCTCCCTCGGTGACGTACATGCGAGGATGGGAGACGGGGAAGTCGGCGGCACAGGCGTCGAGATAAGAGCCCTGGTGAGGCTCAGTGTAGATATAGACAAAATGCCCGTCGAAAGTCCCACGGTAGAAACCGAAGATGCCTTCTACCTGTTGTTCAGCGCGCAGACTATGGAAGAGGCAAGTCGAGGGGCAGTGAAGAGGGCAATCGAATTTATCTCCGACTGGAAGTCTATTCCCAGAGAGAAGTCTTACATGCTTACTAGCATTGCCTGTGATTTGATGATAAGTCAACTGGTGAATCCTCTCGTAACCGTAAGGGTAAAAGTTCCTAAAGAGATTCTCTAGTGGGCAGTTTTGGGAAGGCACTGCTGTCTTTCAGAAGGCTCTTGCCCTTTCTGGGAATCGCGTTATTCAGTGTTTCAATTTACGTTCTTGTTAGAGAGTTGGGTCGCTACACTATCAGCGATATTGCATCGAAAGTCGGGGAGGTTCCCGCTTCGAGGCTAGTGATCGCAGTCTTCCTGACCTTTCTGACTTACCTCAATCTGAGTTTCTATGATCTGATCGCTTCCAGAAGGTCGGGAGTCAGACTGAAATTTTCCTCGACGGCGCTTGTCTCTTTCGTTGGATACACTTTCAGCAAGAATATCGGTTTCACTTTTCTTTCGGGCACAAGCGTCCGCTTCAGATTATACGGGAAGTGGGGGGTCTCTGGAGGAAAGATTCTCGCAATAATAATCCTCAACTATCTAACTTTCTGGCTCGGTTTCTTCGCCCTTTCAGGCATCCTGTTCACTCTCTGGCCGCCCGTTCTTCAGGGTGCTGTCGCGGTACCCTTTGGATCTCTGAAGGCTATTGGAATAACCTCTGCCGGGATCTACGTTCTCTATATGGTGGTGGTCAGCTTCAGAAAACGTCCGTTCAGAATAAAAGGAAAGAGTTTCTCTCTTCCGGGAAAGTCGTTCACGCTTTTTCAGACCGGCATATCCATTCTCGACTGGCTGCTTTCCGCAGGAGTGCTTTTCATGCTCCTCCCCCCGGAGATCGGTTATTTTGAGGTTCTGGGCGTCTTCCTGCTGTCGCAGTTTGCAGGTCTGTCCAGCCAGGTCCCCGGAGGTCTGGGAGTATTTGAGGCGCTTACGATAGTGATTCTCTCGCCGTCTTTAGAGCCGGATATTGTGGTGGCGGCGCTGATACTGTACAGGATAATCTTCTACCTCGTTCCCTTCATTATCGCAATGGTTTCTTTTGCCGCCAGCGAACTTCTTTACAGAGGTTCTGAAAAGGCCTAGTGGAAAAACGTTATGGCAGGGATTCAGAGCGGGAGTAAATCGAACAGCCTCTTGACGAAGGTCTCGATGCTCTCATTCTTTTCCATGAGGCCATCTTCTCGAACAAGAAGCGGAGCAGTTACAACTTTGTTTGTCTTATCGACGCATATCTCTCCGACCTCACAGGGGACATGATCTATAGCCAGCTTCTCGAGAACGGTCATCCTATCTTCTGGATTGCCCGAGGCAGTGACGGTAAGATTGGAGGCTACGTTCTCGAGAGCCCTTGCAAGTATCAGGACGCCTTCTCCGATCGCTCCCAGAGGTTTCTTGCCGTTGAAGCAGTTGACGAGAAGCCTTTCAAGGCTATTGTTCACTCTGTAGTGATCCTCTTCGTCTTCGAAAGTAGAGAGGCTCTTCAGAACTCCCTTCCCTCCGGGAATAACGAGCAGGTCCAGCTCCTCCCCACTGAAGGCATCGATGTCGTTTACCGGTCCGTTGATCAGTCTGGCTGATTCTACGAGCTGGTTTCGCTTCTGTTCAAGTTCAGCCGGTTTTCCTGTCTGGTGGTTGATAACCTCGTATTGATCCTTGTCGAGTGCCAGAGAAACAACCTCGGCCCCTGCCTTCTCCAGAGCGAGGAAAGTCATTATGGCCTGGTCAACGGCTGTTCCGTCCTCCGAGCCACAACCTGTAAGCACCACTCCACACTTCAATTCAGCCCCTCCTTATAGAAGCATCAAGAGTCAATTTTTCTTTGACAGATAGAAATATTAATGGATTTTATCATCTTTGCCCCCCGTTCCAAATGACTCGTCAGTGTATGGACCATCCAGACTGTTGACATGGCGGCGAGATTATTGGATATTAGTAGTGAATTCCTGTGATTGTTCGGCAAGGGGGTGTTCTTATGAGAGTGGGTTTGATTCACTACAGGGCAGGATTAATGGACGGTGTTTCCCTCGAAATGGAAAAGTGGCGCAAAGTCCTCTCGAGAATGGGAAGCTCGGTGGATATAATCGCGGGAAACAACGCTCCCGGTGTAGACATTGTGATTCCGGAGATAGAATACAACGACGAGAGAAATGAAATCCTGAATTCGAAGCTCTACGGCAGCGTTCCCACGTCGGAGCGTGCCCTGCTGGATGAACTTTCCATGAGAACCGCCGAGATTCTCGGCAGTTTCAGATCTGTTCTCTCCAACTTCGATCTTCTTATACCGAACAACATCTGGTCGCTTGGGTGGTCTATACCTGCGGGACTGGCTCTGCATGACTTCGCGGAGGAGTCGAGCAAGCCGTTTATCTCTCACAACCACGACTTCTGGTGGGACCGGCCTTACTACTGCAGTCCCTATCGAAGCGTCATGGAACTCCTCGAGAACTACTTCCCTCCCGATCTTCCAAACGTCAAGAACCTGACGATCAACTCGATTTCAGCGTCCGATCTTTTTAACAGGAGGGGGATCAGGGCAACGGTCGTGCCGAATGTGATGGACTTCGGCGGACCAGTCTCGATCTCCGACGAGCGCAGTCGAAGGCTAAGAAGTCAGGCCGGGATAGAAAGGGGAGATATCGTCTTTCTGCAGGCAACCAGGATAACCGAGAGAAAGGCAGCCGAGATCTCCATAAGGCTTCTCGCGCATTTCAATGATTTCGCCGGATCTTTGAAGGGGAAGAAGCTTTACAACGGGGAACCGTTTACCGGAAGGGCAGTTCTCGTGTATTCCGGATTGACCGAAAGGCAGTCGGCCGATTACAGGAAGAAGCTCGATGAGCTTGCGGGCGCGCTCGGCGTAGAAGTGATTGACGTTTCCTCTTCTTCCTCTTTGAACCAGTCGGCCTTCTTCGAAGCGTACGGCATCGCAGATATCGTGACATATCCGACAGTATTCGAAGGCTGGGGAAACCAGCTCCTGGAGGCGATTTTATACAGGAAACCGCTCGCTCTGTTTAGATACAGTGTATTCAAGAGCGACATTCAGGACAGCGGGATCTCTTTTGTGGATTTAGGTGATCAGTATGGCTACAAAGAAGGGTTGGCAGAGATTCCCGACCGCAATATCATTAACGCCGCAAAAGATATTTCCGAACTTCTCTTTGATAGGGATAGATACATAGAAGTCACTGAGAGAAACTTCGAGCTTGGAAGAGAGAAATTCAGTTTCGAAACGCTTAGTGAAATAATTCAGGAACTGATAGTCGATCTGGTTTGAGCAATAACAGACCTCTTAACGTATCTTTCATTGCTACCTGCCGAAGCAGGCGACTTTTTGGAGTCTGTAGGTAGCTTTTCCCAGTCCGATTTTTTCGGCATGGTCCAGTTGATGATGCCAGGTGATGCCGGGATGGGCCTTCTCAAAAGGATCGTATCCCAGTCTTTTAATAACTAAGTCTATGCATGCCTTGTCCAGAGCCACCGGATCTCTGCTGGCTAATATGCCGATGTCTTCTACGACTGGAGGCCTGTTTATGTGCCAGCAATCGCAATCTGGCGACACGTTGTTGATGAAGGAGATATAGAGGGCCTTCTTTCCTTTTGAAGCCGCAAGAGCGTATTCGGCGATCTTTTTGCTCAGAGATTCTGGGGTGCCTCCCGGTCCGGCGCTCATCGCACCGTAGTTGCACATGGCAATGCATTGACCGCAGCCGATACAGAGATCGTAGTCTATTCTTGCGACTCTTTGGACCGTAATCGCCCCGGTCGGACAGTTTCTCTCACACATTCCGCAAGCCACACAGTTTGCCTCTCTTACAACAGGCTTCGACTCGGAGTGTTGCTCCATCTTTCCGGCCCTTGAGGCCGAACCCATTCCAATGTTCTTGAGAGCCCCTCCAAATCCAGTTTGCTCATGTCCTTTGAAGTGGCTTACAACAACGAGGGCATCTGCCAGAGCTATCGCCGATGCGATTTTCGCTTTCTTGATGTATTCACCTTCTATCTCGACATCGATTTCGTCTGAGCCTCTAAGTCCGTCGGCGATTACAACCGGCGCGCCCACCGACTCCATCGTAAAGCCGTTCAAAGATGCGGTTTTCATGTGATCTGCCGCATTAGCCCTGCTTCCCTTATAGAGGGTGTTTGCATCCGTCAGAAATGGAACGCCTCCAAGCTCTATGATCTGATCGGCGATGACTTTGATGTAATTGGGACGGATATAGGCTAAGTTTCCGTACTCTCCGAAGTGAAGCTTGACTGCAACAAGCTTGCCGGCCTCAATTACGTCCTCAAGACCGGCTCTCTTAACTAGAGCCTCGACCTTTGAAAGAAGTCCCATCTGTGGAGTAGTATCGATATCCGTGAAATAGACTGTGCTCATATTAGTCTCCTCCCTTATAGGAAAAACCTTTGTAAAATCCAAAGCTCCGGGCCGGGTCCATGATCCCTCTCAATTTTCCTATCCCGGGCTGACTATCCGACTAATCAATATAGCATGACTGAAGCTACTCAAAGCAAAAACAACGCATCAAGAGAGTAATTTGAAACTGAATTCAGGAGTCGGAGAAAACCACCTTTGATTTTTCCGGCAATATCCAATCCGCATCTCCCTCCATATTAACTGTTCTAGAATAAACCTCTGTCCAAAGCTCCGCGAACCCTGGAAGGCTCATCTCTTATTTCCAGCACGTTGAAAGCCAATCGCTATCACGGACGAAATGTTTCAACCTACATTCTCAATGGTATCATATCAGTAATCGACCGCCTCTTTGGGGAGCTGGAGAAGCTGAAAAGACTACAGGCCGGAAAGCGGCCATTCATAACCCGAGTCTTGTTGAAAGCATCGGAAAGACTGATGTCTTTAAGTATAACTTTTCCGTGGTTGGTAATCCTTGCGTTTATCGCTATCACGGTTCTTTTCGGATTGAGAGTTACCTCGTTGAGATTTGAAACAAATATCGACAACCTTGCCTCGGACTCCGAGGGAGTAATAAGGGAGATTGAACTGGCCGCCAGAGAATTCTCTGTCTGGGAACCGCTGTACCTTGTGCTTCTAGGAGACATGGATGATCCCGCCTCATGGCAGAAACTGTCCGAGACAGTCTCGACCATAAGACAAATTCCAAATGTTTCGAGGGCTCTGAGCCCTCTTGATGCTACCTATATCACTCTTCAGGGTCTGGCCATAAGGACAGTTCCGGTTGCGACGCAGGTTCCACCTACGGTCGAGGAAGTCAAGGCTTTCAGGAAGTCGCTCGAAAAGAGTTTTGATAGCTACTTCACGGTCAGCTCAAAAGGCGACGCCGCCCTCGTGAGACTGTATGTACGAGGCGGACTGGGCAGCAGGGGAAAGACGGCTATTCAGGAAATTCAGAAGACACTTGATTCACAGTGGGGCGTGGACAGATATAGATTGACCGGCGAACTATTTCTGGGTTATTCAGTTGACAACACTGTCATTGCAGATGTTCTCCTGCTGTTTCCGATAGCCATAGTCATTGTCTTTCTCGTGACTTTTTTCACTTTCAGGAGTGTTGCCGGTGTTCTAACACCGGCATTCACAGTGCTCTCAAGTGTGACGGTGACTCTCGGACTAATGGCAGTGACGGATACTCCACTCACTATAGTGAGTGCAGTTCTTCCAATTCTTTTGATAGCCATGGGCTGCTCCGACAGTATTCACATATTCAGCAGGTACAGAGAGGAGATCTTGAGAGGCTCGCTAAAGAGAGAGGCAATAATGCAGACGATGAGGTCGATGATTCTGCCAATTGTAATGACCTCGCTAACCACAGCGGGGGGTTTTGGTTCTCTCGCCTTCTCAAGCGTGATTCCGATGCGTGAATTCGGCTATTTCAGCGTATTCGGGATTCTTTACGCTATGATATTCTCACTCTTAGCCGTCCCGGCGCTTATCAAAGTCTTGCCAACTCCTAGGTTTGTGATCGCCGCCTCAAAAGGATTCAAGGAACCGCTCATAGACATGTTGCTACACAGACTCTCTCTTTCAGTATCCAGACACAGAAAACCGGTGACATATCTGTCAATTCTGGCGGTAATCGTGTGTTTAGTTGGAATTGCTAACTTGCAGTTCGAGTCGAATCTTTCGGAATATTTCAGGAAGGGGAGCGAAGTCTCAAAGGGAGTAGAGGCCTTTGAGGAAAGGTTTGGCGGCTCCACCTTTCTCCTGATAGTCGTTGATTCAAACCAGCCTGGCGTTGTACTTACACCGGACTTCATAGATACTCTGAATGATCTGGAAAGGTTCCTGGAGGGTTTTGATATTCTCTCGAAGACCTCAACTTTTGCGAATTTGATTGAGAGCGTCTATTCTGGCCAACCGACTCAAGTGCAGCTGAACCTTCTGAGAGGCACGATTGCGGGGACCGGAATTCAGGGCTACGTCAATCAAGACTCTTCAAAAGTAGCTATTCACACCTACATAAGAAATACCAACACAAGAGACATCTCCCGAACTCTTGTCCGCGTTGAAAGCGGCCTTAAGGAGATACTTCCAGCGGAATTCAAAGTCACCCTAACGGGCACACCCCGTATTATTCAGCTTCACATGGAGAGTTTCTCCAGAAGCCAGGCGATCAGTCTCGCATTTTCAGTTTT
>DSBT01000004.1 GCA_011045915.1 Mesotoga infera | reverse complement strand
GTACCTCTCCATGACGTGAGACATGATGTCTACCGCCCCTACCGCCGTCTGATAATCTGGCAGCGTAAATGTCAGCTCGGGGTTCATGATGGCGAATCTGGCTCTCATAACAACGCTGTTGGTTGCTCTCTTGTACCAGCCGTCTTCGTTTGTGACAACCGAGCCGCCGCTTGATTCGCTTCCTGCTGCTGGAATGGTTAGGACGACACCAAGTGGAAGCATCTCTTCGACTTTCCTATTACTTGAATAGAACTCCCAGACATCTCCTTCGTAAGGAACGCCAATTCCTATCGCCTTAGCCGAGTCGATGACACTTCCACCGCCAACTGCGAGGATTGCATCGACATTCTCTTTTCGGCAGAGTTCGATTCCCTCTCTTACAAGAGACAACCTCGGATTTGGCATTACTCCTCCGAGCTCGAAGATCTCCACTCCTGATTCTTTAAGGCTTTTCACTACACGATCGTACAGACCGGTCTTCTTTATGCTTCCTCCGCCGTAGTGAAGGAGAACTCTCTTGCCGTACCTGGAGATCTCTTGACCAACCTGTTTTTCAGTGTCTCTTCCAAAAACTATCTTTGTTGCATTGTGAAATGTGAAATCTAACATCGAATCACTCCTCTCTTATATGTATTACTTCATTTTCATTCAGACAGTCGGACTTTACGTTGCCACGATTCTCTATGATTTCGATTATCCTTTCTATAGATGCTTCGATTATCCTTGCAGTTGCGCCCCAGACTACGAAACCGGGAAAACGGTATCTGATGGTCTTTTTTCCATTTGGCATAATAATTGTCTCTGGGGAGGTTAGCATAAGAGCCTTTAGCGAAAGAAAGATCACGTCCTCTACTTCTCCCCTGTCCAGTTTGAACTCGAGATTGTCTATGAATCCAACGAATGAGGTAATGACTTTTCCTGACGTGACCGTTGTATTGACGTTCAGCGGGCAAACTTCTTCAAGAGAAGACGGTGAGGCGCCAATTTCCTCTCTCATTTCCCTTATTGCACACTCTAGAAGAGTTTCATCATCTTCAATATGACCCCCGGGAAAGCTGATTTGCCCAGGATGGCTTATCCTTGTCGATCTTCGCGTAAGAAGCAGATAGTATTCTCCGCAGATCTTCACAATTGGCACGAACACTGCCGTATCTTGATTCCTTTGTTGCAAGACTCCACCTCGCATATATTCTACTATTATTATCAATTATAATGCTTTTGGGAGGCGATGAAGTGAAGGAAGTAACTCTGGCAGAATTGAGGGGAGTCATCGGAAAGGTTCTTATTGACTTCTTCAGTCCAGGCTGCGGAGTCTGTGCAGCGATTGAAGCAAAACTTGATGAAGTTGAAGGCACTTTTGTTTCCTGGAAATTTCACAAGATAAATACTGTTGAGAATCCTGCGGTCGCTTCAGAACACTCTGTCTTTACAGTCCCGACGATTGTTGTGCAGGTTGATGGTAGAGAGCAGAAGAGATGGAGCAGATACTTCTCTCTCGAAGAAGTCATTGACTATCTTCGCGAAATTGATGAGACAGAGAGTTAGC
>DSBT01000003.1 GCA_011045915.1 Mesotoga infera | reverse complement strand
GAACGGACAACGAATTACGCCTCTTTACAGCGTTCAGCGGTATTTAGATACTAGATCCCGTGCAGAAACATCACGGGATGACCATTAACAGAAAGTATTCGTTTTTAAGCGTACAGCGGATCTTTTTGCCCGCGAAGCGGGCCTCGCGTCCACTAACGCTCTTCAGAGCATTGCATCCCACCGAAGGTGGCATCACTTCCGCCGATGCTTTTCGGCGCATCACTTCCCCGGACGTTTCTCCGGGCATCACTTCCAGACGAAGTCGGAACTGGCCTCGCCAAATCGGTTTGGTGTTCTTATGGTTTTTCTCGCCACTGCTTGCAGTGACTGGCCGCACGAAGTGCGACTGGCCTGCGCCAGCAGACTGGCTCATTTTGCCTCCTGCGAATCATCCAACAACTAACTCGACCAGTTCCGTTCCGTCGAAAACTCTTATCAAGTGATTATTCGTGTCGGCTATGTACAACAGCCCGTTATAGTATTTGACATCGTTTGGCTCGAATAGACCGAGAGTGGAGCACTTCTCTCCATCCAGGGTGCAGGTTCCCTCTCCAAGATTCTTGATTACCGTCTCTACTCGCTGTATCCCAAGATCAATCTTCCTGATAGCATGGTTATAGGTATCGGCCACGTACAGAAATCTTCCGTAACCGTGAATTCCTAGCGGATGCTGAAAGAGAGACCTTGAAAGAATGCCGTCGACATAACCGAATGAGAAAAGTCCGTGTCCAGCAACAGTTCGAACCAATCCTGATTCCATATCTACATACCTTATTCCGGAAACCTCTGAATCGGCAACGTACAGACTCTTTCCATCAAGGAATAGCCCGCTTGGCTGTGCGAAGTTCGCCTCTTTCAAAGAACCATCTGACATATTCTCGGCACCGCTTCCTGCATACGAGAAGATACTATTTGCCTCTAAGTCGAGCCTCCATATCTGATGCATTCCGGCCATAGCTATGTAGAGATATCTTCCGTCAGTTTGCAAATCCCATGGGGAGTTAAGCCGCGCCTTTGATGCTTCACCGCTGTGTTGCCAGCTGAAGCCCTGAAGACCGTCGCCCGAAATTGTCCTCAATTTTCTTTCTCTCAAATCGGCTTTTCTGATTGCATGGTTCTCTGTATCGGCTATGTAAAGTACACCCTCTGAATAGACCATGCCCTGAGGCCTGTTTAGTCGAGCCTCTTCGAAAGTTCCATCTTCGAAGCCTCTTCTCTGACCTCCGATCTGATCGATCACCTTTGCTTCAAAAGGAGAGGCAAGCTCCGTTACGAGTATTCGATCGTTGTTCGAATCGCTTATAAACATCTTCCTTGAATCCCCGAAGGCGATCTTCCCTGGAAAGGAAAGAGTCGAATCTCTCTTGGATGACTTAGGCGTCACCGGTATCCTCTCATTGCTTAGAATCCCTCTCCAATTCCCATTCTCGAGAGCTTTGGAGATCTCATTTGAAAGGTAATCTCGCTTGCCCTCGCCAGAGGTTTTTGACAAAATCCTTCCGTCAGGTCCTATCAGGACATAAGGCGGCCATGCGCGAACTACATACCTGTCCCAAAGGTAATATTCGTTGTCGATAAGAACGGGATGTTCTATTCCATAACGCTCGACAGCGGCTCTGATACTCTTCTCTTCGCGTTCGTTCTCAAACTTCGCGGAATGGACCCCGATAACGAGGAAAGGACTGTCTTTGTACTTCTCTTCCAGCCAATTGAGGTCCGGGATCACATGAATGCAGTTTATGCAGCAGTAAGTCCAGAAGTCAAACAATACTACAAACCCTTTAAGATCCTCTAGAGTCAGAGGACGGTCGACATTTATCCATTTGCCCGACTCCGGAAATTCTATCGCTCTTCCATACAATTCAATCACCTCTTCCAAGCTTTGACTGAGAATCACAATAATTGGATCACCTCGAGATCTTTCCAGACTCGAACCCGCTTGAAAAATGCATAACATATGGAAAAACCTCGAGCGCAGATGGCGGCGTTCTTGCATTAGATAGGATAGCGTCGCTTCATTGCTTCTCGAGAGCGTTTCTTTTTAATGAGGTCTGAAAATGTCGTGATGAAAGATATTATTGAAGCGGGGATCAGTGATGCATAACACTTGTGGAGTTTCTTATCGTAAGCTTGACATCTATGATCGTGTCAGACACCCTCTTTCCAGAAAGTATTTTCGATAGAGCGACAACCGATTCCGACCCCAGGGTTCTGGGGTCCTGGTCGACAGATGTGAGCGTAGGGATAGTTATTGGGGCAATCAGGTTGTTGTCATAGCCTACGACAGATATCTGATCGGGGACATTAACGCCCTGATCCGTGAAGAAGGCTATCACTCCAGCTGCCACCAGGTCGTTAGCAGCGATGACAGAATCAACCTCGATCATTCTCTCCAACAACTCTCTTGCCGCTTCATAACCGGCCTCGTAGCTGTACCCGCACAACACGATGAGAGAAGGATCGTATTCTATGCCCTCCTCATCAAGAGCCCTCCTGTATCCTGAATATCTATCGAGGGTGGTGTATTTGCCCGCCTCCTTGCTGGAAGCTACTTCTCTTATATTGTCTACAGTGCAGGGTGTTGACCAGAAGCCGGCGAGAAATCCTACTCTCTTTCTGCCGAGTCTCAGGAGGTACCGGGTGGCAAGATAGCCACCTTTCACGTTATCAGTATAGACGTGAGGCTTTGATTCGAAGACATTTCTTCTTCCTACAACAACTATCGGGAGATCTTTGAAGCTCTCTATTTCGGGAAGCGGGTCTCCCGTGGATACCGGACAGTATATAAGGCCATCCACAACGGTCCTTGCAAGGCTGTCGATTGCTGCCTTTTCAACTTCCCTCTTTCCATCAGCAGTCGAGATTATTATCACGTGTTCTATTTCCTGAGCCTTCAAGATCGCCCCGGCAATCATAGCACTGAAAAAGGGGTGTGATACATCCGGAACGAGCATCCCAATGGTATTGGTCGTCTGGCCCTTCATGAATCTTGCGGCAACGTTGGGCCTGTAGTTGAGCTTCTTCACGGCCTCCCAAACCTTGGTCTGAAGATCCTCTCGCACTGGTCTCGAAGCGTTGATAACTCTCGAGACCGTTGCCGCCGAAAGTCCGGCGTAGTCAGCAACCTGCTTTATCGTGACCCTGTCGCTCTTTTTTACTGTAAATCACCTCTCTGCTCTGAAAAGGATTTCAGAAAAGGCAGAGCTACTAAACTTATTATAACCAGCAAGGTCACTATCCCAAAAGTCGAATTGAAGGCATTTACTTCAGCTTCAGCTCCGCCGGATGATGAGAAACGCTGAACGAGAAATCCCGTTCCGGACTGAAATATGATCACAGATATGAAAGTGAAGAGATTCATTCCTCCAAAGAGAGAGCCTCCGCGCCCTTTCACAGCCAGATCATTCACTCCCCCAGTCAGATGGTCGTAAGTGACGCCTGCAAAGAAGCCGAGGAAAAATCCAACGATCCCGGGTACGAGAATCGGCAGCTGGCTCTTCATAGACAACCAGAATATAATCCACGCTGCGCCGTAAGATACACATGAGACGGTAATTGCAATTAGCCTCAGTCTTGCTGGCCTCGCTATATATGCTCCCACAAAATTTCCAACCATTACCCCGATGCTTATCAGCGTTGACCAGAGACTCGCAGTTCCATATGAAACACCGTATGCCGACTGATACCATGTAACGGCCCAGAGTCCCTGCAAGGCCATTAAAGAGCCGAAAGAAGTCCCCCAAAGTATAAGCATCAGCTTCAGCTGTCTTGACTTGAAGATCTTTCTGAACGAATCCTTCAGGTTGTCAAGGAAGCTGATTCTCTCAGTAGTGCTGCCTACCACTGTAACGGGGTCCTTTCTCCTCAGGATTATAAGCGAGGCCGCAAGCGCAAAGTTGAGGACTGCGAGCAGTATGAAAACGTTCTTTCTACCGAACTGATCGAGAGCAAAGGCGAGCGGGGCAACGGAAATCACCGCTCCAAAATTTCCAAGAGTATAGGTTATGCCAGAAAAGAAAGAGTACTTGTCCCTGTGAAAAGAGTGCGACTGAAAAACGAGAACCCCCGAGAGCATTGGAGCAAGGCCCAATCCAGTCAGCAACCTGCCCGTGCCGAGCATCACAGGGTTTGTGGCAAAGCCAAAGAGAAGAGCTCCAATTCCTGTCGTAAGCATACCGAGGGATACAATCTTGAGTGGGCCAAACCTGTCGTTCAGCGCTCCGCTAATTGGTTGCATGAAGGCATACGCATAGAAATATGAACTGGATATGAAACCCACAAGGGAAGCGCTCATCCCCCATTCCGCCGAGACTATGGGAAGGCTCACAGAAGCCGAGACTCTAAAAAAGTAAGAAAAGAAATACGCCGAAACAAGCAGAGCGTATATCGAAAGTTTACTGCCAGAGGTCGATAAAACAGATTCGTCCTTATTCATAATTCTGCCTCCAAAAATCTTGGAAAACCTTTTCCCAAAACTGCAAAAAACCATCTGACTTCTCTCTAACAGTCATCATTTCTGCCGCCCGATCCCGAAGAAAAGATTGAGAATCTCTTCTTTGAGGAAAAAAGCAGTATCTTCCTTCTTGCTTGTAAACATTATACATTAAGAGTTAGGAAATAATCAATTGTGAGATATTTGAATTTTGAATTTTGCCATGCAATGAAGTATAATCTATATATTCTGAAATGGCAAACGTTTTCCGATTCCGAGGAGGTGGATGGTAATGAAGAAAGTTCTTCTGTTTTCGCTAGTTCTTGTTATTGCAGTTTCGATCCTTGCATCATATCCAACAAAAGCCGTTACTTTAGTTATCCCGTGGGCCGCCGGCGGTATTACAGACAGAGTGGGAAGGGCATTTGCGCCTTATCTTGAAAAGCAGCTGGGTGTTTCGGTGATCGTGCTGAACCAACCGGGCGCCTCTGGAGCCATTGGTACAGATTTTGCTTACTCCAAACCGGCAGACGGTTATACACTGCTTCTCTCTGCAGAGACTCCAGGAGTCTTCAGAGTTATGGGAACGGGCAAACTGGGTTTCGATAACTTCGAAGGCATAATGATGCTGGTCGAAGATATGAAAGTAGTCGTCGTTCCAGGCAACTCGCCGTATCAGACTATGGATGAACTCGTTACGGCAATCAAAGAAAACCCCGGAAAGATCAAGATGTCATACTCCGGTCCGGGTGCAAGCGGACACATCCAGGGACTTCTGCTGAAAGAAGTAGGACTTGATGTTTCCATGACCCCGTTCGGAGGCGGCAGCCCTGCAATGCTCGCAACGATAAGCGGTCAGGTCGATTTCACTTTCGGAAATATCGGTACAGTCCTAGACTACTTGAAGACCGGTGACCTAAGGGCCCTCGCAGTCTACACAAAAGATGAAAGATCTGCAGCAATCCCTGAAGTCCCGCCGATTGCCGATGCAATTCCAGAAATGGAACGTTACCTGCCTTTGACCTTCCCGAACTGTATCCTTGTTAAAGAGGGCACTCCGCCTGAAGTCAAGGAATTTCTTCTGGAGGCTGCTCAGAAGGCCGTTCAAGATGCCGGATGGCTTGAATTCACCGAAGGAAGCTTTTATAACAGAATGCACGACGTGCAGGGCGACGATGTTATCGACTACTGGAACCGCTGGACTTCAATCGTCACATGGCTTCTGTATGACGCCGGCGTGGCTCCAAACAGTCCCGCAGACTTTGGAATAGAAAGATTCTGATCTATCGACGGTAGACCTCGTGTCTACCGTCTTTGGAGGTTTTCATGAAAGAGAAGACAAGCGGTCGCGTAAATTTTCAGATAATTGAAGGCGTTTTCTTTGCGACAATTGCCGTGTTTGTTATCGTTGCCTCGGCGGGAATGAACCCTTACGGTTCCTGGTCGCTCGCGCCAGGCCTTTTCCCGTTGATTATGGGCGTCATTCTCCTGGCAATGGCAATTTCTCTAATATTCCAGGCAATCTTGAGTAAGACCTTCAAGTCGGGCGGCTTCGACAAGGTCGACTGGCTTAGGATTTCACTCGTAATGGTCCTGACATTCGTATATGTCTGGCTCGTTCCGATAATCGGTTTTATTGCTGTTTCTATTCCTTACCTGGCCCTGATGCTACTCCTTTTGGGGGAAAAGCGCTGGTGGCTGATCGGGATAATCTCCGTGGGGACTACTCTAGGCCTGTATTACGCCTTCGGTGTGCTACTGAGTGTCTACCTGCCTTGAGAAGGTGATGTTGATATGATTGAACAAATACTGGCTGCAATAGATCTCAGGTTCATTTTCCTGGTATTTGTTGGTGCCTTTGCCGGACTTATTGTAGGCGCCATGCCGGGGCTTTCCGTCACAATGGCCACTGCAATTCTCGTTTCGGTAACTTTTACATGGGCTGTCAACGACGCAATGGCTCTTATGATGGGCGTCTACGTTGTCGGAGTCTTCTCCGGGGCAATATCCGCCATACTGGTCAACATCCCAGGAGCTCCCGCATCGGTCGCAACTACTCTTGACGGCTTTCCCATGACCATGAAGGGACAGGCCAAAAAGGCTTTGCGAGTTGCTACCGTCTATTCTTTTGTGGGTACTCTTTTTGGTCTAATTATGCTGGCCTTGCTTGCAAAACCAGTTACAAAGATTGCCCTGCAGTTCTCGCCGATGGACTACTTTCTGCTTGCCCTCTTCGGCTTGACAACAGTAGGGTCTCTTACGTCGAAGAACTTCCTTAAGGGATTGATAAGCGCTGCTCTAGGCGTCATCATAAGCTTGATAGGAATCGATCCGATAATGGGAACCCCGAGATTCACGTTCGGTTCAATGAGGCTACAGGCCGGTATTTCACTGATAGCCGCTCTGATCGGGCTGTTCGGTTTTTCGGAGATTCTCGTTCAGATAGGTCAGCGTTCTCTCGATCCCATTTCCGGAAAGCTGGGAAAAGAGAAGGTCGGTTTTCGGCAGCTATTGAGGCACATTCCCCTTTCACTGCAGTCGGCAGTGATAGGTACGTTCATAGGCGCGCTGCCGGGAACAGGTGGTCCAGTAGCTTCTCTAATTGCTTATGATCAGGCAAAGAAGACCGTTAGAAAGCCAGAAGTTCCATTTGGAGAAGGGGCCGTTGAGGGAATAGTTGCCAGCGAGTCTGCAAACAACGCCTGTATAGGTGGAGCACTCATACCGATGCTTACGCTTGCTGTTCCCGGCGATGCAGTTACTGCGGTCCTTCTATCTGCAATGTACGTCCATGGTTTGAGGCCCGGGCCCCTGCTTTTCACGCAGACCCCCGACCTCTTCTACGTAATTCTTGCTGCGGGAATAATTGGATCACTGTCGATAATCGCTTTTGGAATCAGTGTGGCACCGCTAATGGCAAGGATGGTGTTGATTCCGAAGAAGATCCTGCTTCCTGTGGTCGCAATCTTGTGCATAATCGGCGCCTACGCAATAAACTCAAGTGTGTTCGATGTGCTCATAATGGCTATCTTCGGTTTGATGGGCTTTATCATGAGAAGAAAGGGCTACTCGGTGGCTCCCATGGTGCTCGGTATAGTGCTGGGATCACTGATGGACGCCAATTTCAGGAGAGCCGTATCACTGGCTTCGGCAAGTGACAATCTGTTAATCTCTATGTTCTCCAGGCCGATCAGTCTCATACTGATAGCCTTCATATTAATATCTCTGCTTTCAAATTTCAAGTTTGTCAAGACCGGAGTGAGGAAGCTCTTCTCCAGAGGGTCTGACAAAGGACAGGAGGAATGAAAATGATAGCCTTTGCTTCCAGGCATAACCTCTCAGGGAGACTCTCCGTACCCGGTTCAAAGAGCCATACAATAAGAGCTGTCCTTATCGCCGCGATGGCAAACGGGCTCTCAACCATTAGAAACCCTCTTCCCAGCGAAGATTGTCTCTCGGCGACAAGAGCCGCAAGGGCCTTCGGATCGGATGTGAAGATCGAAAAGGGAGTATGGACTATCCAGAGCTCTCACGATGGCTTGAAAGTTCCCGACGATGTGATCGACTGCGGCAATTCCGGAACGACCTATTACTTCGCCACGGCTATCTCAGGAACTCTGAGCGATTACGTTGTTTTGACGGGTGATTACCAGATCCGCAGGAGACCCGTGGGAAAGCTGCTGGATGCGATGAGAGATCTGGGAGCCTTCGCCGTCACGACGAGAAGCAACAGCAATGCAGCTCCCGTAATAATAAAAGGCCCCATGAGGGCCGGCACGATCGTCTTTGGTGGAAAGATGTCCCAGTACATTTCGGGGATGCTCCTGGCCTCCGCAAGGCTAAAGGGCAAGACAAGGATCGAAGTCCAGAAAGCCATAGAGAGACCTTATCTGCAGATGACCGTGGATTGGATGACCGAACACGGAATAAAAGTCGAATACGACGAGAAAAATTACAGCTTCTTCGAAGTGGAAGGCCCCCAGGAATACAAAACAGTTGAAACCTCAATACCGAGCGACTGGGAATCCGTCGCGTTCCCTCTCGTGGCGGCGCTGGTTACGGATTCCGAGATTGTGATAGAGGATCTCGATCTTTCCGGAAGCCAGGGAGACTCAGTAATCGTGGATATCTTGAAAGAGATGGGTGGAGACGTAACTCTCGACGGTGCCACTAACTCTCTAAAGGCCAGGGGAGGGAACAGACTCAGGGGAATCACAGTAGATTGTTCCGACATTCCCGATGCTCTGCCCATACTTTCAGTCGCCGCCTGCTTCGCAGAGGGAGACACCGTACTGACGGGAATAGAAAGCATAAGAGTGAAAGAAACCGACAGAGTCGAGGTAATGAAGAGGGAGCTCTCGAAAATGGGAGCATCGATCGAGGACACTGATCATGAAATGATTATCCATGGCGGCAAGAAACTGACCGGAGCAAAGGTCGAAAGCCACGACGACCACAGAGTGGCTATGTCCCTCGCCGTCGCCGGGCTCTTCTCAGACGGGGTTACGGAAATCAGCAACGCCGAGTGTGTCTCGGTCTCCTTCCCGGGTTTCTACGAACTCATGAACGACGTCGGAGCTGGTTTCGAGATCGAATAGAATCGCTCATCTAGAGAAGATATCTGGCAGTTATCACTTTTCTGATGTTAATCAAAGAAAACATCACCCATTAACCCCGGCTTCACGGCCGGGCTTTTTTGCATCAGCCGCTTTCAGAAGATCTGAATAACTCTAGATGAAAGACTTCTGGAACCTCATCGAGGAATGGATCCGAAGAGAAACTTCAAAGCCAAGCAATATTCTAGCTGCTATATACTGCTTTTTTTGCTGAGAAGAACCCAATGGGCAGACTTCATGAGAAGTCGCTTCTTCAGAGTTCTACGAATACAGATAGGTTTGCTCTTTTCGTTGCCATGGCAAAACAGCTTGATTCAAGAGTATCAGAGTTTCACAGAAGCATTACTCGCCACTTAGCACCACCAGGTGAAATTGATAGTGAACGCTGGCTCTCATCATGATCAGGGAACTCCACAGCATCACGCAATGAAACAGACCATTGAAACCCCTAAGAAGTGAATCAACTTCCGTTCTTCCAGTCTTCATGGTTCAAATGCACATCTTCGATACGATGAAGACGCTTGACATCGCCGTTTTTCGAAGTACCTTCCACGGGCAAAAAAGACTTGACACTTGAAATCCAAACCATGATAATTGTAATAGTTCTGGCGGACAGAGCTTTCGTGTCCTACGCTTTTCTCTAGACGATCGGAGGTAATAGCAAATGAGAAAAACTCTAATCATCTTTATGCTGGTCCTCGTTGCCTCATTTTCGATGGCGAATTTTTTCAGGCCTGACATTCGTGCAGGTTATGGTGTAACGAGCACCGGATGGCTCTCGGATTACTTTGAACCTCTCAAGGGAACGAACATGGATACTCCAGTCTACTACATGGACAGCGGAGTTCCCGGGCCCACTTTTCTGCTTATGGGTGGTACACATCCAATGGAGATCGCAGGAACCGTAGCTGCG
>DSBT01000002.1 GCA_011045915.1 Mesotoga infera | reverse complement strand
CGAGTTCAACAATTCTATTGTCCATTCGAAACATACACTCCCCCTCTTTGATTAACTATTATACAGCTATCGATACTCGATTCAAAAGCCATCGACCGCTATGATGACGCCTTGGCAAGAAATCGCGCCAAACATCTTCAGAGATCAACCCAACTCTATCTGAAGTCTTATTTCGATGCTTCCAGTTAAGTCTGAACTGATCACTTGATTCAATTGAAACGAAGGCATCTTACGAGGTACCAGACGCGAGTTCAGCAAAAAAGCCCCCGCACGTCGCGGGGGCCCTCTGGGGGTTAACTGTGGCTTATAGTACTAGAAGCTAAGAAGAGAATCTCTTCTTCCCCAGACCGAAGAACCTTACTCTATCGTTATTCCGTTACCAGGCTCGAAGACCCATTAAAACGAGACGTCTAGTCGTGCTGTGTCCTCCATCAGTGTTTTGCGGAGAGCTAACGAATAAATTGTAGATATTCCTTAGCTGGTCAAGAGGATCAAATCTGTTACCTGTTAACGAACCAAATATGTAGAACTGACCTTTTTTTATATTCTGAAGCGTTGCAACATCTGGAAAGAGAAATGATCCTCCGTCACCTGTATCGTAATCCTTTAGTGCGTAATAATCTCCGGCCAAGGCCCTGATTCCGTGAGTCGAAGTCCCTTGATCAAGATAGTTAATGATATCTCCACCAAGTGCTTTGAACACAACATAATCCGCATCAGGTCTATCAGCAAATTCCGTAAGCAACGTCTTAACACTAGTCCAAGTCTCGATTGGATTTGTTAGTGTACCTCCTTGATTGCCTGTGGCGGAAGCAATCTCAGTGCTGAAGTCCCCGTAGAGCAGATTCGTCTCAAGCAAAATATCTCCGTACGCAGTGATATCGTATCTTCCATTCACGTAGTTCTTCTGCTGGGCATTACCAACTACAGCAACATTTCCATGAAACAGCAGATTGATTGGCACCTCATCTCCTGAGATCGTAATCTCGTATTTTGACTTATCGTACTCATATGAAACGACTACTTCGTTATCTGTCGTATTACCGGGGAACGAAACAGAGAAATCCTCTGTGAACGATCCATTAGGACTGCCGAAGACAAGCAGATGATCTTCATCTTCTACCGTAACTGAGAACTTCTTAACTTCTGGTGCAGTGTATGTGGCTTCTATCGTCAATGTCTGTAACCACTGCTCAAAGGCAGAGTAAAGTCCTTTGAAATAATCTTCCTTATTAGCAGTATCAGTTGCTGTGTAAGATGAAAACTCAATGTCTTCATCAGTTGGAGAGGCGTGAACTGACTCCGCCGTCAGGCCAAACGGGAAAATCTTAGTGAGTGTTTCGTCATTTCCATGAATGAAAACCTGGCTGAAAATCGTGGCTGCTCCGTTGATAAGGTCTCCAAATTCGTTCGCCAGTTCATCAGAATCAGTCCCGACAGTAGTAACCTCGTAGAACACTCTGGAAAGCTCCCCCAAAGTCAAGGCAGCCAATCCAGCCAAAGACTCTGTCATTGCGAGGCCATAAGAGTATCTTGTTACTCCAGCCTTCTCCACCCAAGATACGATCGAGTATTTATTTCCAGTGCGATTTATCACTGCTCCCTTGTTTTCAAATTCTGAAAACGCATCATCGTCAAGAATGGCTTTGAAATCAGAATCATTGTTTATCAGCCACCAACTGTCATCATCTAGCTCTTCTATTGCTTTCGCCCAGAGAGCACCTTCATACCCTCCCCTAGTTGAGATAAATGAATGGAACTTGTCGTAATCTGCCCACGCCGAGACGAATAGACCAGTTGTACTCCACTTATCCGCGAGAACCATTGTTGCACTCTCAACGATGTTATTTGAAGCGATCCTTAGATCTGAGAGTAATGAGTAACTGTTCAGCTTACTTGAAGTTCTCTGTAACATCACTCCTGCAGTCAAAATCATTGTTGTGGCAAAAGCCATAAGAATGAGTGCAACAGGGAGTATCAGACCCCTACTTCTTGAAAGGGTCGAATCTGTATACATAGAATTCCTCCTCTCGGGCAATTCTCCTGTCTAACAACCTAACAGTAAAAACCGTTCCGTTAATCGTATCAGTCGCATCTATCAGTTCAGCTTCTACGTCTTCAAATCCTGGATACTCCGAAAGTTTCGTAATGACTCCTTCAATGTTCTCCTGTACAAGGCTATTCCTAATAAGTCCCTCAACAAGGATTTTGGCCGAGTGAAGATTCGTAACCACTTCAAGTCTTGAAGAAAGGCTTCTATACTGGATAATCAGCGCCACTCCAGATGTAATCAGTAGCGCGATTATTGCAAGCACTATTACAATCTCCGAAATCGTAAACCCCTTCGTTCTAATAGAACCTCACTGCCCCTTTCACTTCTCTTGAATAATTATCGATAACAAATGTTCCAACATAATAGATAAACTGACCACTTGGATCAAATCGGAAATCCTGCAAATGTTGAGCAATAGTAGTAGTTGTAGTCTGCGTCTCATTTACATAATAGACAAAAAGGACTTTCCCATCTTCATAAGTTATTGTTGCATCAACGAAGTCGGGAATAATAGCGAATCGGGATTGCAAGGACAGGGTTTTCGATGCATCACCCGTAACACTCAAGCCTGTCCAATTCCTCGATATAATAGTCTGTAGACCACCATTCAGTTTCATCACTTCTTCATCAATTGCGAGTTGCGTTTGAACTTGCCCACTTATCCTGAAAGTGGAAGCCAACACAACGTATAAAATCCCCATAATGATCGTTGTGAGAAGCAAAGTAACCATTATCTCAACCATAGTGAGACCCTTATGCATTCTTGTTTTCGTTCGCCTTGACATCAAGAGACTCAAATAGTTGATTCCTCCCTTTTCGGCAGAACCAGATTTCTCTTAGAGCAAGCATGATAGCGTATGATATTCAATAGAAAGTCAACGGATCTTTGAAGTATCGCTTGTCTACAGAATCAATAACAAAGGTCTAAACTCATCGACCTGAAACAATTTTATCACATTATCTTGAACAATAGCTCTCGACACTTACACCCATGCCAGATCGACCACGTTCTTGAGCAAAACCAGACACTCGGATTTAAAAGGTAAAGAAGCTTTACTCATGTGAGGTTGATGCAAGAACATGCCACTACTCCTTTAAAGGGAGCTCCTTTTCTTGAAGGTCGGCATCCTTTGTCGAGCTCTATCGGGAGGGATTTGCTCTCAACTCATTTTCCCTGATGAACTTTGTGGATGACTCGCGATGAAATTGATTTCTCGACAGGGAGAGAATGAAGGTTAGTTGGCTCATCGAATTACAAACGACTTTT
>DSBT01000001.1 GCA_011045915.1 Mesotoga infera | reverse complement strand
GTTCACGTGCACCGTGAAGTAGAAACTCTCGCTTCTGCGAAGTTCCATTGAAAGCCCGAACTCTTCGAACTTGGCGGTACTTCCTCCAAGCAATGTCTTGTCTCCGAGCTTCACGTTTGATATTCCAAATGAATACGCAGTATCCCCTGTTTCTGAAGCGGTAGAAGTCCCTATGAAATATTCCCCGACAGAAAGCGTTAAAATTGCAAGCCTTGTGGACTGCCAGACGGAGAATTTCGCCTGGGTCTCTGATTTAGTGAAGTATTTTTCGGGATACTTGTACTTCGAATCGAACTTAGAGAAATCCGTAGTGAAATCAAGCGATCCTGCTCTCCAGGAAACCTGACCTATTGTAAGATTATTGACCTCGATTTTTAGTCTGTCGTAGATTTTCTTCGAACCGGAGACGTAAGGGTATCTAAACTTTACACCAAGTTCGGCGAAGTTCTTTATCTTGATAGAGGAACCGAAGACCAAATCTTTCAGTATTCTCTCATCTTCGGCGACATTCGGCGAGGCATCAAGGGTCCAGTCGAGAGTGAACTCAAGGCTGGTCTCTGTTGCCACTTCAAAGGTCAGTCTCTCCTTACTGACAAAATCATCAAACATATCGCCGCTCTGCCAGTAAACCTTGCTCTGCGTACTGTGTGAATAAGTCTTTGAATCGAAAGCGATAGAGTAGGATGTCTGCGAGGCTTCCGAGGTTACCGGCCTGAAAATTGTTTCCGTCTTCTGGCCGAACTTCATTCCCCAGAACTCGACCTCTCCTTCCGTGTTTAGAAGTCCTTCACCGAGCCAGTTCATCTCAGTGGGACTGGCAACCAGCTCTTCATAATCCAGTTCTAGAATGTAGTCCGCCTTCAGGATTTCCGTTTCAACACCGGTCAAAAGCTTTCCGGGATGATCGAAACGCCATTCTTTCTTTATGAAATCGTAGGTAAGAACTGGATTGTACTGTATTCCAATATAGTACCAGTCAAAGGGTTTGAAGGTGAGTTCATTCTTTAAAGTTACTGGAATCTCGTTCTTAGTCAGTTTCCAGCCTTCATCTGAGTCGTAGAAGAAGGCCATTTCGTAAGCAGGTTCCAAAACTACACCGAGTGAAAGCGGCCCCCACTCTCCCTTATACAATTCGATGTCCTTGTAGACGCGCAGTTTCTTTCCTTCTATCTTGAAAGAGCCGTCGTACCTCGATTCAAAATAGAACTTCAATTCAATCGATACAAATCCATCGTAAAGAATGTCGAAGGGATCGATCCAGAACAACCTGTCTTTATTCTTTTCGTGTTCCGAGTTGTAATTTAAGGCGTAGCGGCTGTTGATCTTCAATTTCTCGTCGTCGGATGCATAACTCAAATAATTGCGGCCTATACCTCTGTCATCAGCTGGCATCGTTATGTTTAGCTCAGTCGTCGATGCGTCGAATGTACTCTTCACATCTCCGCCTATCTTCAGATTGCCGGCAGCAAAAAGGTATTTGTTGACCTCGAGCACGAAGTCCTCCATATTTGAAGGATTGAAGAGCTCAGTGATTGTTGCGGCATTTGAAGCCAAAGTGAAGTTCAAGGATTGAACAGACATATCGGCGCCGAACAAGACACCTTCCGTCTTGACGGCAGAGGCTTTGCTTCTCAAAGAGTAGAGGATACTCTTATTTATATATCTCTGACCGAATAGTCCGTTGACTTTAAACTCCGATGTGCTTAGCTTGAAGAAGCCTGCATCGATACTATCATCAGATGGAACGGTCAGGTTCTGCAGGTTCACCATCCACAGGTTCTTGTCGTCATATCTGGCGAATGCCCCAATTACGTCGAGTTCCAGTTCCCAGTCTTCGGGAGAGAGAATCTGAACGTATGCAAGCTGCATTTCCGTAGCATTAATTGACTCCTTTACTGCGAATGGATCAAGCTGAGTAACCTTGTTTTCCGAGATACTCTCCCCAAGGTTTATTCCGCTGAAGGGTTTCTGGAGCTCTTTAAGCGAGGGGCCGCTCAGATATAACGCGCCGCCCTGAATTCTCAGCCAGTCAAAGGCAGGTTTGAGCAGCACATATGCACCGTAGCTGGTTTCCTTTTGCTGTCCGAACTGCCCGAACAACTCTATATCTCCCAGAGGGGTGTAGAGAACAGACTTTGCTGTAAAGGCATCTTCGGTTGACATCCAGTTTCTATACCAAGTCCCCTGAAGCAGCAGCCAGTCGAGTTCGAGATACCTAAGCGTGATCCTTGTCTCGGCGTCTGCTATTCCGCTCAGGTCGACGTCGAACGGTCTTCTATCGGGATCATCCAGTGGGAAGTAATAAGCCGGCAGATAGAAGACTGGGATGTTGCCGATATACATCAACATGTTCTGAACAGACATCCCCTTTCCAGGCACAACAACTGCCGATGAGACTCTGAAGCGGTAATGGGGATGTGCCTGGTCGCAAGTCGTTATATACCCGTCGTCTATGTTAAGTGTTGGGGATGCTTCCATAGTCGATTGTACATAGTCGCCGTAAACATAGAACGGAACCTTGGAGCCAGTCTTGGTCGTGTCGCCTCTTGCCGCAGGTACTTCAATTTCCGTTCGCGAGAAAACCTGGAGACTTTCGACTCGTTCGTTGGTAAGATCTAGAATCAGTCTATCCGAAAGAATAGTGGTCTCATCGCTCAGCATCTTGACGTTTCCCCAGAAGGAAATCGATTCGGGAGTTGAATCTACGTTAAGTATTGAGGCATTGGAAGCCTCAATTGTAGCGGTCATCGTGTCGCTGAAATATTCGACGGTAACACCGTCTCCAAGAAGTATCTCTCTTCCGTTCTTCGTCCCCGCGATTGTACCCCCGACGATCTTTATATCCGATCCCTGAAGAAGGCCGGGAACCAGCAGTAACAATAGAATTGCCGATACTTTGAGTATTCTGGTGAAAAACTCCGACAGTCTGTAGCTGGCCTTGGTATCTATAAGCGTGTAGATCACTATGCCGAGAATGGAAAAGACGATGTTCGGTATCCAGGGTGCCAGAGAAGGGTTGATCAAATTCTCCTTGCCCATGCCGCTGAGCCAGGCCCCAGAACCCTGATAGATAACTACAAGAAGGAAAGTCAGTATCACGGACCAGGATTTCGACTGAAGATTGAACATCAGCGAAACAGGCACCCCAAGAAGAACTATGACAAGTGGAGCTATCGACATCGAATACTTCTCTTGGAGAGCCACTTCGAGAGATGATGTGTTTATTCCTGTCTTCTTGAAGGCCTCTATGTCTTCTCTCAGCTCGGCGCTAGTCTTCTCCTTAGGTGATTTGAAACTTGCAAGATAGCGCTCGATATCGTCGTCAATCTCAAACTCTGCCGTACCGAACTGCATCTCCACACCGAGAAATCCAGAAGCATCCGTCTGGTAGATCTTCGCGTCGCTGAGTATCCACTTGTTTGACGAAATAACAGCGCTTTCTGCCGTTGTCAGAGTCACCTGGCCTCTCGACACTTCATAGATCGAGACAGTCTTAAGTTCCTTTGTCTTCTGATCGATTCTTCTGACATAGATCATTCTTCCCTGGCTATCCTGCATGAAGACATTTTCTTTGAGAGTGATTTCGGGCTGCTTATAAACAAACCTCGCCATCGCCTCGCTGGCCTTGGTGGAAGCCGCTGGAACAAGATAGTCGTTCAACAGGTAAGCGAAACCGCTGAAGACCACTCCCAGGAGCAAGAAGGGTATCACCAGCCGCTTAAGGGAGATCCCATGCGTCTGAAGAGCAATCAGTTCGTTATCGGACCGCATTCTTGAGAGCACCCAGAAAATTGCGAGTAGAATTCCAACGGGTATTCCAAGTACGATGAATTCAGGAAGGTTGTAGTAGATTAAGAGGAAAAGCTTGTCCATTCCGACCTTATACCTGATAATCATATCTGACAGATAGTAAAGCAACTCAAGACTAACGAATATTATAAACCCCGCGAGACCCACGAAAATCGCACCTAAAGCTTGAGCTCCTATGTACTTCAAAAGAGTCTTCAAGAAGAATCACCCCTCGTTATTCTGGGTCTCGAAATCAACAGGCTGAAAGCTATCATTTACACATCTATAATATCGCCCAGCATCAATATATACAGCAGCTTCCATGAGTTCTGTAGATAGATCCGCGATTTCTTCGAGAGCACTGAAAATCATCATGAGGTCAAGCGCTCTGCTAATTATCGAAGGAGACTCTTCGCAGTATTTTACGAGATCCACCTTCACTTCTTCCTTGATTCTGTCCACAAAG
The DNA here is from genome assembly GCA_011045915.1 of Mesotoga infera. Lineage (NCBI taxonomy): Bacteria > Thermotogati > Thermotogota > Thermotogae > Kosmotogales > Kosmotogaceae > Mesotoga > Mesotoga infera. Next base: position 6,185 of record DSBT01000001.1, on the reverse strand, counting down.
TCATCGTTCTTGCATAGTCTGACAGCTTCAGACAGCGAAGGATCGACAAGATTGTCGATCGCGCCCTTGGTCATTATCGATACCAGTTCAAACATAGTCTTTAGCTTCTCGTGATAACCGATAGGTGGCCTCTTCGTTAGTGAGAGACTTCTCTCGCATATGAAGACGCACTTGTCACCAATCCGCTCAAGCGTGCTCACAATGTTCATCGAGAGTGTAAGAAGCCTCAACTCTTTGCCAGTCGGAGTCAGTATGCCCGTCAGTCCAATAATCATCGCCTGCAGTTCCACCTGATGATAATCTATTACGGAGTCGGAATAGATCACGTCTCGTGCCTGGTGTTCATTTCTCTCGAGAACTGCTACGGCCGTCTTATTAAAAATACTTTGCACATATCTGGCCATTCTGAGGATCTCGATCCTCAAATTGTCGATTCTTTCAAGGCCGACTCTAGATATCATCTCTTAGACGCCCCCCGAATGCGAGCTTTTTCTTCAGCAGAGCGACGAAGTCGAAGCTTCCTTCACGCAGAAGAGAAACGCTTTTCTCCGAGAGGCCTACTTCTATCTTATCGCCTGTCCTGATCTTAGATATGAGACTACCATCAATGTAGGCTTCTAGAGGGAAGCCTTTGTCTTGTCTCACTTCCAATCTGACTTGTCTTGTCGCCGCCAGAACAACCGATCCTACGAAAGGGTTGTGAGGGCAGATAGGTGTAACTTGAAAGCAGCTCGCCTCGGGATCGACAAGGGCTCCACCTGCAGCCATTGCATAGGCAGTTGAACCGGTGCTTGTCGCGAAGATAATTCCGTCACCGACAACTGAATAACTGCTCTGTCCACAAATGTTGATGTTGAAAGAGACAGTTCTGCTCGGTGAAGAACGTTCAACGACGCAGTCGTTTAGCGCGTATCTAGTAGAATCTCCGATCTTGACCTCCATTACTTTTCTACTAATACTCTGGAGTCTGTCTTCGAGTAAGAGATCAAGCGCCGTGTGAAGCATACCAAGCTCAAAGGCGGCCAGAAAGCCCACACTACCCACCCTGAAGCTCATAACCGGAAGATCATTCATGATTGCCATCGGTATTGCCTTCAGTACGGTCCCGTCTCCTCCGAAGGTGAGAACAACCTCTGCTTCCAGAGGCAAACATGAGATTCCATCCTCACACAGCGAAGTTTCTATGCCGTGAGATTCGATTTCCTTTGAAAGCCAATCCAATGTCTCGGAAGAAATTCTTGCCTTGTTGTAGAAAACTGCTGCCTTCATAACTCTCACCCCGTAATTACAGAGAGACGACTGTAAGGATACTCAGATAATAAATAACTTTCCGAACTGCAAAGACCAGGGAACTCATGAATAGACCAATCGGAACTATCACTCTTTCGATTCCCGCAAGATGAGACTTTCATTCTACTCCTCTGCCTCGTCTCTCTGGTCAACGTAGTTCCACAATGTGGAGATCTTCCCTTCCAGAGGAAGCCCCAAATGGCGATATGCCTTTTCGGTGACCATCCTGCCCCGATTTGTCCGGACCAGAAAGCCGCTCTGTAGCAAGAAAGGCTCATATACTTCACTGATTGTTTCAGGTTCGATTCCTATCGAGGCTGCAATAGCCTTAACACCTGCCGGCCCGCCGTTATAGCTCTCAATAAGGACCCCGAGCAACCGCTTATCCATTGAATCGAGCCCCTCCTCGTCTATGGAGAGCAAGGTCATCGCCGACTCGACGGTGTTTACAGTAATTTCATTCTCACCTTCAACGGTGACTATATCACGTACCCTTCTAAGCAATCTATTGGCTATTCTGGGAGTACCGCGCGACCTTCTCGCAAGCAGAAGGGCTGCATCATCTCTTATTGAAGTTCCTAGAAGAGTGGCAGATCTGATGATTATCTGTTTTAAGTCTTTGTCGGGGTAGAACTCCATCTCGAGTATCATTCCGAAACGATTTCTCAATGGAGCACCGATGAAGCCGCTTCGCGTAGTGGCTCCGACGAGTGTAAAGGGATTCAAATCGAGCCGGATCGATCTCGCACTCGGACCCTTTCCGATCATTATGTCCAGTTGAAAGTCCTCCATAGCCGAGTAGAGAATCTCTTCAACATTTCTGTTCAACCTGTGAATCTCATCTATGAAAAGCACATCGTCTCGCTCTAATCCTGTTAAGATGGCCGCCAGATCACCCTGCTTCTCAATTACCGGCCCCGAGGTTACATAGATCTCGCTCCCCAGTTCATTGGCAATGATGTGGGCCAGTGTCGTCTTTCCCAGACCTGGAGGCCCGGCAAGCAGAACATGATCAAGTGCCTCATGCCGCACCCTGGCCGCTTCGATGGCTATTCGCAATCTCCGCCTTATCTGGGACTGGCCGATATACTCCTTAAGATTCTTGGGTCTCAGGCTCTTAATCGAGTTATCTTCCCGCACCTCGCCCGGCGTAAGAAAACGTTCCTCTTCCATAAGACCTCCTACGGATGAATCCTATACAGCGTTCTTGCGAAGGGAATAGCCTCTCTAATGTGCTCGAGACCGGCAATCCAGGCTACGATTCTTTCAATTCCCATTCCAAAACCGCTGTGGGGAACGGAACCGTAATCGCGTAGTTCAAGATACCAGTCATAGGATGAAACATCCAGACCGTATTCCTCGATTCTCTTAATCAACATATCTCTATCATGAATTCTCTCAGAGGCCCCGATTATCTCTCCATAGCCCTCGGGAGCAAGCATGTCGTCACAAAGAACAACATCGGGTCTTTCGGGATCGGGCTGCATGTAGAAGGCCTTCATCATTCTCGGATAACGTTCCACAACGACCGGCTTGTCGAATTCGTTTGCAATCGCAGTTTCTTCATCCCCGCCAATGTCGTCTCCCCAATTTATCTCGAATCCCTTCTTTTGAAGAAGTTTCACTGCTTCGTCATAAGTTATCCTTGGGAATGGAGTCTCGATCTTCTCCAGTTTCGATGTATCTCTTCCGATAGATTCGAGATCCTCTCCGGCTCTCTCAAGTGTCTTTTTGACCACGAAAGCTACCAGGTCTTCCTGCAGCTTGATATTGTCGTCGTGCCCGTAATAAGCAACCTCGGCTTCGTTCATCCAGAACTCGATAAGGTGCCTTCTGGTCTTCGATTTCTCTGCCCTGAAAGTGGGGCCAAGGTTGTACACCTTTCCGAGAGCCATGGCTGCAGCTTCGAGATAGAGCTGCCCAGTCTGAGCCAGATATGCCTTTCCATAATCGAAGTAATCGATTTCAAAGGTATTTCCCGCGCTCTCTCCAATAGAACCGGTAAAGATAGGTGTATCAATGAGGATAAAGCCGCGGTCATTGTAGAACTCTCTGACTGCTCTAACAATCTCGTGTCGGATCTTCAGGACATGCGTCTGCCGCTGCGTTCTTAGCCACAGGTGTCTGTTGTCCATAAGGAAGTCGATTGAATGATCGGGTTTGTTGATTGGAAAGTCCTTCTCCGGAATCTGAACAATCTGCAGATCCTCCACCAGCAATTCCACGCCGCCCGGTGCTCTCTCCTCCGCCTTAACGAGTCCGGTAACTATCAGACTCGATTCCATCTTCAATGAGGACGTTTCTTGAAACACGTTTGCAGGGACGCTTGATTTCTCAACGATCGCCTGAACGAAGCCCGAACCATCCCTGAGAAAAAGAAACTGAATCTTTCCACTAGATCTCTTTCTCCTAATCCAACCCCTAATCTGAACACGCTCATTTACAAGTTTTCCAAGTGAAGAAATTTCTGCGACTTTCATCAAGCACCTCCAGCAACAACTCGTCAGCTTCAATTATAGCAAAAACCCGGGGCTAAACCCCGGGTTAATCATTACGATAGCTCTTCTACTATATTATGCCTGAGGCAATAAGAACCCAGATAGAGATACCCAGCGCAGCAAGCGAACTTACCGTAGAGAGTATTAACCAGGGTGAAGTCTTCTTCTGAAGAGCCTCAACATCCTGCTTCGTGGCCGCATCGATTGTCGCGGTGTTTATCTCGGCAACTCTATCAGAGAGATTGACGATCACGGGCTGAGTTTCAAGATCAGCGATCTTGAGGTATCTTTCAAGATTGACAACCGTAGTGTTCAGCCTTGATTCCAGTGAATCCGTTCTCGTCTTGAGCGCTTTGATTTCGCTTTCATTCTTGCCAAGCTGCGTATTCACAGTATCCATTCCAAGCGAAATTTTGGAAAGACTTGCTTCGACTGAGGCGTTGAGCATATCCATGCTCTCATTCATTCGAGCCTCGAGATCTGCAAGACTTGCCTGATTGGCTGTGAAATCCTTTGCTTGCTGGTCTGTGAGAGCGTTGAACTTAGAATTCAGCGCGGTCAGATCGCTTCTGAGGGAAGACACCGTGCTTACAGAGGACTTCACAGAAGCAAGCTCGTTCTCATGAATAGTCACAATCTCGTTTATTGCATTGATGCTTCTCTGCAGATTTCCTATGTCGCCCTTGATGATTCCCGTTTCGGATGATAAGTCCTTCCTGAGGGTCTCAATGTCCTTTATGAGTACTTCGTTGCTGTTCTTGACTTTAGCAAGTTCATCTATGCCCGCATAAAGGTTAAGATTGGCCTTTAGATCAGTCTTCGTGACATAATTCTGCAGCTCTCCGATCTTCGCGTAGTCCGAAGCAATCGTGTTAACTCTCGCCGAAAGCTCGTCTAGCTTGCTGGTCGCTTCAGCCGGGAGTTTCACATTAGCAATCTGGATCTCGAGAGAAGCTATCTTATTCTGAAGATCTCTCACACTCAAGACGTCGCCGGACATTGTTGTCATCGCCTCTTTGATTGATGCGATCTCCATCGCGTTTGTGGAAGCTCTGTTTGTTATTGTGCTGAGCTTCGCGTCATAGTCGCTGAGAGAGTTGGATAGTGACCTTACAGTGGAATCCAGAGTAGAGAGCGCTCTTACATTAGAGGAGAGAGAGCTCTGTATTGTACTGATGTTTCCGCTCAACGTGTCGACTCTCCTGACTGCGTCGTTTACCTTCGATTCCATGACAGAAAGACTCGACATGCTATTCTGAACATTCTGGACGTCGCCGGCAAGAGTGTCGAGTTTCTTTGTCGTGAGGGAAAGATCTTCGACAAATTTCATGATTTGCTGTCTAAGAGATTCTACGGTACTCTGAGATACGCTTCCGTTGGTCGAGATGCCAAGTGAAGCGATTCTGTTTTCCAGAGCCGTTATTCTCAGTTGAAGATCCATGGTGTCGATAAGTCTACCGGTGGAATCTGTCAATGCAAGCTCGAGAGCTTCAAGCCGCGACATTACAGTTCCGTCTACCGCGCCAACTTGCGGTACAGTTCCTTGCATTGCGAAATTCAGTTCTACGTAATCCAAAGTCTTCTTGAGCATCACAGCTGTTTGATATCTTGTCAGAGGATCGTTACCGTTGAAGTAAGTCCTGCCATCAGCCTGTACAATTCCCGTCAAAATACCCAGGTCAGATAGTTTCATCACCGCGTCGTACGCCCAGTGATTTGAACTGACGTCAACATAATTAACGGCAGCTACTGCTGAAGTGAGTGCCAGACCGAGAATAAGCAGTGAGGCAAGTAAAAGTTTCATTTTCAATTCCTACACCTCCCCGAAGGAAATATTCTAAATGATTCTACCACAAATCGAGATTCCATCCTAGAAATTGGCGTGGTAATATTATCTCTGTGGGAGGTGTTGGAGTTGAAGAAGAGAACGCACACATGTGGCGAATTGAGGGCTTCCGACACGGGCAAGACAGTGACTATTAATGGCTGGGTTGACCGTATAAGGGATCTTGGTGGAATAAAGTTCATTCAGGTTAGAGATAGATATGGTATTACCCAGGTTGTCTTTGATCCTCAAGAAGAGGAGCTTTACAGCCAGGCCCTTAAACTTGGAAACGAGTTTTGCATCACGGTAACCGGATCGGTAAGAGAGAGGCCGGACGATGCGATAAATCGGAGACTGCCCACAGGAGAGATTGAGATTGTCGCTTCTGAAATGGAGCTTCTCTCGGACGCTGAAGTGCCGCCGATTTACATAAATATCGATGAAGAGTCTTCCGAAGAGATGCATCTTCGTTACAGGTATCTCGATCTAAGACGTCCCAAAATGCAGCGAAACATGCTGACCCGGCACAGATTCGTTCAGGCCGTGAGGGAATACTTGAACAAGAATGGGTT